>JAUVYQ010000278.1 GCA_030603035.1 Phycisphaerae bacterium
ACGGGTCCCACATATGGGCTGGCGGTCGGAGCTCCGGTTACACCATTGACTCCGCCCTTTAAACGCCACGGGCCGGCAAAGAAGTTACGCTGAGCGTTCTGCGGTGAACCTTGGAAGAAAAATATATGGGCTCCGGTTTCATCAGCCCAGTCCATTGTGTCATCGTAGGCGTGGGTGATTTGCTGCGTTGCTTCTGAACAGGTGACTGCATAGGTTGGATCCTTTGCGGGCAGTTCAAAAACAACCGGTCCCGCATCGATAAGAGCGATGCCAACTTGTTTGCGGATTGCGTTGGACCTGATGTAATGATTGAATCCTGACAGGTTGACGGATTCGCCGAGTTTGTTGTTCATCACCACGTTAGCAGCGTATAAATTCCATGCAGTGCGTTGTGCAGCAGTCAAGGTTTGTGCCCAACGATCAGCCAGGAAAGCGATCGCTGCTCGGATTGCTTGCTGTAAGTCTGTGTTGGGGTTAACGGGTTTCGTACGTGCACGAACATAATTGCCGTACCTGTTTCGAGCGAAGGTATTGCCGGCTATCGAGCCGGACATTTGAATGATACCTCCACCATATTTGACTAAAGCCATGATAAAAACTCCTTTCTAAAAAAGAAAAAGCCCCAAAGCTCTCCAGAGCTTCGAGGCTCCGAACGGTATTACCACAATTGATAATACCGTTCGTGACAGGCCCGCGGCTGGTTGTTTTGGAATTTACCACTTCCGAGCACAGATGTCAAGAAAAAAATCTTTCGAGGATCGATTGTAAGGGCCGAACGTGCTCGAGGAGGTGTTATAGTACCCTCTGATTTTATAACTTCATGATGTAAGCGAGTGCGTAAAATGGCGGCGTCGAGTTTTTCGGGTTTGTTGTGCCTGTCGCAGGGTCGGCGGTTGTAAAAATACTTCTGTTGGGGCCGCCTGCGATACCTGTGCCAAATGCGACGGTGTGCGAGTGTCCATCGCCGGTGAAATCGTGGGTGTGTGAGTAAGAGCCCCCTTGGTCTGCGACGGCAAAAAGATCACCAGCTCCGATGACGAATAGATTTGTTAGATCAGGTGTGCCGTTGTTACCGTCGCAGAGTGCGTAATCAGGCGGGATATCAACCACCGCACCGTGCCACATGATTATACCGCCTGATATCATGACAAACCTTTGGAATTTATAGTATATGCAAGTGTAGTTTACCGTGTCGGCGAAACGCAGTACACAAGTATCTTCATCGACTGGAAATATTTCGACAAATAAATGTTCAGAGAGTTCGAAGCCTAACCATACCGCAATTTCTGAAAGTGATAGCATTTGTGATCCTCAAAGCCTCCACACCCATGCTGTGCCGCCGTAGTATACGTTTGGAATGGGATTTACAATAGAGTTTTCAAAAGAATACCGACAGGCTGGTTTGATCACGCCGTTAAAGGCCCAAGCAAAACCCGGGGCGGCACAACTTAAACCAACTTGAGAACCGGGGAAAGGGGGGCCCGCCAATACGGTAGTGAAGTTTGCTAACCAATTTAGGCCGATGTAATCCCAGATACAATTATGAACACCTACATTTTGGATCACTTCGAAGGTTCTGTTTGGCGGCGGATCCCATGTATTATCCCATTCTGTGCCACAAGCGATCCCTGTGAATGTGATATATACTTTTATTGGTGTATCTCCTGGGCGAAAGCAAGCAAGGCAGTCAAAAGCCGATGGAGGAGGTAGGTCGATTAGTCGGAGTCCCATCGTTAAACCTTTCATATAAGTCACAGGTTAACTCACAGAGCCTGTGAGTTTTAACAGCTTATCCACAAGCATTTTACAAAAGATTTCACACTTGTAACAGCCCCTACTACTATTACTAGTTTTATCCTAGTATAACTAAAAAACCTATACAGGCTCAGTTTTGACTGAACCGTATGGGGGGTATGGGGGGGTATCCCCCCCATTGTTGGATAGCCATTGCCGATAGGCAATGTCTTTTTTAACCCGATTTTGTCTTGTTTATTCCATGCCGTTAATCGCCTTCAAAAGGTCCTGGCTGTTCGG
>JAUVYQ010000040.1 GCA_030603035.1 Phycisphaerae bacterium
CTGGCATTTTGGTACCCGATAAATTTGCGAACCGGCCAACCTGACTTTAATCCTATTTACATATTCACATCGCCGGCAGGAGTGGCTTTTTGTCTGATGACTCCGGTTTATCTCGGACTACTCACTCTCTATTATCCAAAAGTTAATATGGTGACACTTAGATTAACCAGCCTTGTTGGACTTTCTATTGGTATAGCTAATATGTTTACCAATTTTCTTATTAAGCCGAGCACAAATTGGTGGAATGGTGTGCTGCACATTCCCTTGCTTGTTATATCCCTGTACGGCCTAATAATCTCACTAAAACACCCCCCAAGCCCTGAAATAAACTAACTAAAATTGCTTTACCAGACTAAACCCCACTGCCGGGCCATTGTTGCCTGCCATATAAGGCATCACCTTAAAGCCCGCAACTTCGAGCTCTTTATGTTTTCCTGCAAAGGTATGGCCGACTACCCAGCCGAGCGTCGCACCAAAAATAATGTCGCTGCCCCAGTGGTCACCCGAGTCTATCATTCGATAGCTCACGAGGCAAGCCGCTGCGTACGCAGGAATGCCTACCCTCGGCCCGTAAAACTCATCCAATACAGAGGCGACCGTGAACGAGCTCGCAGCATGACCGCTGGGCCAGGCCCATTTCTTCCCGTTGGGACTGTCATTGTCCCTGATAGCTTTTAGACCCATCGTTATCACACTCGTCACCCCTAAGGCCCTTAGCATCGCCCCCGCCCGTTGTTTGTTAAACTCATCCTGGTTTTTTGCACTCGTTGCATACCAGAGACTTGACGCCGCAAGGTGTGTCCACGGAGAGCCAATTATGTTAAGACTCTCATCTGTAAAACCGTGGAATACTCGTGGATTATCGAAGTTCTCAGCCAGCTCTTTATCGGCGCCGCTGCTGTGCATCGCAATACTTGCGCCGCCGGCCAGAAGCAAAGCGATCATATTATCCGGTTTCAAAAAGGTCTCTTTTGTATCTTCAATAATCCTCTTCGGCCAATCTTCAATATTGAGCGTGGCGGACTCAAGAAGGTAGCCCGATGTTTCAGACAGCTCCTCCAGGCCCTCTTTTGAACCCTCGATAACCTTGCCTGGCAAACTGGCAACTTCAGCTCCCGCAGATCCAAGAAATTTGCCTGTTTCAGATAGCTGCTCTGTTTGACTCGCACAGCCGGCAGCAAAAATCAAACCTGCACAAACAAGCCCCAGCCAGCATCGGTTCCAGCAATATCCTCTCATTTGAAAAAAACCACAAAAGTTATTAAATTCACACCCCGCTAATTCACGCTACAATATATTACGGCTATTATCGAAGGAAACTACAGAAGATTGTGGTGGTTTTGTTAAAAAAATGCTTTTTAGAGCGGCTTCATAAATATCACGCTCGCCCCGCTATTCGCACTCAATCGTTGCCGGCGGCTTGCTTAAGATATTCGTCAATCTTCAAAGGGTACAGTCGCCGAGTAATTCGGTGCCTCTTTGGTTATTTGTATATCGTGGGGATGCGATTCGCTAACCGACGCCGAGCTTATGCAGACGAACCGCGCGTTCTTCCTCAGCTCTTTAATATTTCGTGCCCCGCAATAGCCCATACCGGCCCGCAGTCCGCCAACGAGTTGATAGACAAAATCATCCAGCGTCCCTCGATATGGCACTCGCCCTTCTACACCTTCCGGCACGAGTTTGTCCTCTTCGGTCGAGCTCTTTTGCCCGTATCTCTCCGCTGAGCCTTTGACCATCGCCCCCAGAGAACCCATACCTCTGTATTCCTTGAACTGCCGGCCCTTGTAGATAACCAACTGCCCGGGGCTTTCCTTCAGACCCGCAAACAATGAGCCAATCATCACGCTCGAAGCCCCGGCGGCAATTGCCTTGCTTATATCGCCCGACTGCCTTATCCCCCCGTCGGCAACGACCGGAATATTATGCGATTCGGCCACCTCGGCGCAGCTCATTATCGCGGATATTTGCGGCACTCCCACGCCGGAAATTACTCTGGTGGTGCAAATTGCGCCGGGCCCAATGCCGACCTTTACGGCGTTCGCACCGGCTGCTATCAAATCCTCCGCCGCCTCAACCGTCGCAATGTTGCCCGCAATAACGTCGATATCATACTCGGCTTTGATTTTCTTTACGGTATCGATGACATTCTGCGAATGCCCGTGAGCGGTATCGACGACTACAACGTCAACTTCTGCTTTTATCAGAGCGCCGATTCGCTCATAATCGTGAACGCTCACCGCCGCACCGACACGCAGTCTGCCTCGCCGGTCTCTCGCCGCTCTCGGATACTGCTGGACCCGGTCGATGTCCCTCATAGTAATCAAACCCGCCAGCTCGCCTCCTGAATTGACCAGAAGTAGCTTCTCAACCTTGTGTTTTTGCAGGATTTCCTTTGCCTCTTCAAGTTTCGTTCCAGCCGGGCCCGTAACGAGATTGTCTTTCGTCATTATGGAGCCTATTTTGACGTCGTAGTCTTTAAGAAATTTCAAATCCCTGCGCGTCAAAATGCCCACCAGTTTTTTGCCGTCGACGATGGGGATGCCCGAGACATTTTGCACGTTCATCAGCTCCTGTGCCCTTCTGACAGGTTCAGCCGGCGATAAGGTTACCGGGTCGAGAATCACCCCGTGCTCAGAGCGTTTGACCTTTACCACCTCTCTTTTTTGCGCCTCGACCGACAGATTCTTGTGAATTATTCCAATCCCGCCTTCCTGGGCCAGTGCTATCGCCAGTGCCGCCTCAGTAACGGTATCCATCGCAGCAGAGACAATCGGGATATTTATCGTGATATTGTCGGTCAATTGCGTGCTGGTTTCCGCCTGGCTCGGCACAAAATCGCTCTTGGCCGGCATCAGCAGCACATCATCGAAGGTTATACCTTCAGCGACAATCTTACTCTTGTTCATTTTTCACTCCAAAAAAGTAATCGCTTCGCATTATTTTGAGCAGGTCAGTATAATACCGCTCTAAACCCCCGTCAAACCTATTTTCAAAACCAATGAGATGGTTTTGTACTTCGCTGCCGGGGCAAGGATTTGAATAAAGACAAAATCCGCCAGTACGAATTCAAAACTTCAAGGTGATTTGTGCATACCACCAGCGAAGAAAGGCCGGGTCGGATGACTCGGCTTTTTTTTATGCGCTGCTGCCATTTACCCCGTTAGAAGCCAGATTACTTCTAATGGGGTTTGTCATAAGTTATAGAGTTCGGCCATACGTTTTTCCGGCTTGAAGTGATACCGGCACTGACTCATCGGCGTGCCCAGGACATTTATCTTGTTGAGGTCGCCCTGTCCCAGGCCCGCTTCGGTCAAGGATGTAAGGTAAAGAATCCGTTTCGGGTCAAATCCCATAATTTTAGTAGCTATGATGTCCACCGCCAGAGGGTCCCGGCTGGCCAGCGCCACCCGTGAATCAAAGGCAGTGCCCCCTACCGGGCCGTTGCCTTCCATTCCCACAAAACCGTCAATAACCCCCAGGTCAGGATACACCTCCTGTGCTAAGTGGAACATATTATAATGGCAAAGTGTATTCACGGCCCGCTGACCGGTATGCACCTGCCATTTATCATTCTTTTTGTAATCATTCAGAGGACTGCCCAGAAGAACGTTCTTTAACGACAGCGTAGTGAGTACCCGGTCGTGGGTTTTCATCCGGGCCGCCGAAATAACATAGACACTGGGCTCCAGGAAGATGGAGATAATCCGAATCGGCAGCGGCTGATTGCCTTTCCCGAAAACGTACCGGTATTGATACGTAGTCCGATTAAGGTCGACCAATTTCACGTTATATTCTTTCTCTAACGGAAGATACCCATAATTCTTAAACCCGTTGAATGTCGATGTTCTCGCAGCGGTCGATTCTCCAATAATAATTTGCTTTTTATAGTGCGGCTTAAGAAAATCCAGAATGGCCCGTATCGCGTCCACGTGGGTAGCGCAAAGCGGGGTATTGACCGCCACCATATTTGGCTTAATCAAAATCTTTTTATCGCCGATGGAAGTCAGAACCTCGTCCTCGATTTTTTTCAGCGACTGATATACAATCTCTCGCCGGTCATTGCCCTTGACTAAGCTCACCCGCGCCAGCTTAGTTACCTTTTGGTATAGTTGGCCTCCTCTGCGCAGTCCGGCTTTTGCCGGATTAACAGCAGCTCGGCTATTGGCAGGCTGAAAAATTTTCCCGCCGAACGCAACACCCATCGCCCCCATACCTATTCCTTTCAGAACATCACGCCGATTCAGATGGTTCTTACTACTTGCCATTACCAGCTCCTTTTCCATGAAAAAATTAACCGCAGAGACCGCCGAGAGCGCAGAGAAATCAATAATCAATAATCAATAGTAAATAGTCACTCGTCAATTATAGACCTTTGACCCGCATCCGGACCGAGTAGAGTGAGGTTCGGGCCGTGATAAAGAGCGTACGTTTATCCTTGCCGCCGAAGCAGACATTGGCCGGCCCTTCGGGGACCTCTATCGTTTCAATTTTTTCGCCCTTTTTGTTGTAGACCAACACCGCTCTTGTCGTCAGATAAACATTACCCTCGTTATCGATAGTCATCCCGTCAGAACCTTCCGTCGCAAAAAGCTTTTTATTCGACAGCGTCCCATCGGCATTGATGCTATATACGTATGTTTTTCTCGCTCCGATGTCAGCCACGTAAAGCAGCTTGCCGTCAGGTGTACCGATTATCCCGTTGGGCTGGACGAGGTCATTGGTCAGGCGTATCAGTTTTTTGCCATTCGGGCTCAGATAATACACGTGCTGGCCGTCCTGCTCCATAGGCCCTCTGTTCCAGTATCTCCTGCGGTAAAACGGGTCGGTAAAGTAAATACCACCCTTCCGGTCTATCCAGAGGTCGTTTGGCCCGTTCAGCTTTTTACCTTTGTACCCTTTAACCAGTACAGTTACCTTGCCTTTCATATCAATCGACCATAACTGGTTATTAAGGTCTGCACAGGCCAGCAGATTTCCGTTTTTGTTGAAGTAAAGACCATTGGCTCTTCCCGGTCTTTCGTGGAAGATTGACAGCTTGCCGTCCACCGACCACTTGTGAATCCGGTTATTCGGCTGGTCCGTAAAGAAAACATTTCCTTCAGCGTCAACCGCCGGCCCTTCCGTGAACTTAAAGCCGCCGGCAAGTTTTTCCACCTTTGCGCCCGGTGCGACAATGCCTGGTTGTTCACTGCTGCAGCCCGCCGCCGTCACCGCTACCAGCTCAATACCGAGGGCGCGTCCTAAATTGCGGGAGTACTGCTTGTCCGTCGGATTGTTCCAGTGCTCGTGAACACCAAGACCGGCAAGTCTTTTGACGTTGCCGGAATGGTCGGGGTCGTAAAATGTCCCCGAAGGCGGATTATTCGCCAGCGCCGCCTCGTGCAGATAATCATCAACTCCCACCTTGCGGGGGTGACTATCGTATTCGGCACGGAGAAAATCAAAGCCAACCGAGTCAATTGCTACCGGGTCCTGCGAGGCAAGAAGACTTGAAGTCCAGTCCCCATTGAAAGGATACGACTTCCATCTTCTTGGCCCTCTATCCATATCGGTGGGATGTATACCACAGTACAGTCCGTCAATCAGGTACAGCACGGTCTTGCCGCCGATGTGCGCGTGACCCATCATGTCCACCAGAGCACGATAAACTCCCGCTTTCTGGGCAAAAGCACTTGGGTGCATATTGTAATAGCCCTTCTGGGCCGGCCATCTAATCAGCGAACCGTAATGGTTCTTCGCACAGAGCGTCACGCCGGCACCAGTGTGTGCCTTGAGGTTCGCAAAGTTAATTAGGTATCCTGCCTCCACAAAGGACACAGGGACATAGTCCTGCTTGCATCCTTTCGGATTACAGCTCCAGTAAAATGGAACCGAAGATTGTTTCATCTGAATTCGGCTGAACTTCCCTGTATAGTCCAGATACCGTACTTTCGGAAACTCTTTATGGAAGATGTTGTAGTACTCGTTTGCAAAATACGCCAGACTGTCACCAATCGCAATGTCGGCTTCTTTGGCGCCAACCGTGTTTACGAGCTGCCGCAGCAGGGCTATAATCATCTGCGGCGATGTATTCATATAATCCCTGTTGCTTTCCAAGCTGTAATTTTCCGCCTTGACCCCTCCATGAGTCCAGATGAAGCCCACAAAGTTCACCTTGATAACAATCTTCTCGCCCGGCTTATACCCGACATCTCCCTTACCGCGTGTTTTATTGTGGTATCTAAAAAGCCTGTCCCAGGCCGCAGTGTCGCTGGCTTCACCGGTTAGCTCCTGTATTGCTCCGGACATCATCTGGCTGACCCACATCTGACTTGTGTGGCTACTTTCCCACGGATGCCCATCACCGCGTCCTTTCCAATCGGTCGCATCAGGGTCGTGCACCCACACGACACGCCCGAGATGAATCCCTTTCGCCTCCCCTATCGGCTGATTCACAGGCTGCGGTCCGGCTAACAGAAGTTTCTCGCCGGTGGCAGCGACAGCCAGCCAAATGGCCCCAACACTCACGGCAACGCATATCAAACCTAATATATAGCGCCTTCGCGCAAAGTTGAGCTTCGCCTTTTTAAGTGCTGCACCTGAGCCGACCAGCCCTAAAAGCCAGACCACAAATCCGGATGCCAACGGAAAAACCACCCGCTGACACGGATACGTCGCCCGCGATGGCTTTGGCAGCACACGTATCAGGAACCATATCAGCGACACCAACCCCGCAATCGGAAATACCCACATTAACCAGCGATATTTCATTTTCCGCACAAGATTTTTTACCGCCGAGCTCGCAGAGACTTTTAATTTTAATTTTTTCTCGGCGTTCTCAGCGTTCTCTGCGGTTAGTCCTTGTCCTGTTTTCGGACATACTGAGCGGACGTGTCTTCTTTTTAACAATTGCATTTCCGCACCTCCGTAACTTTCGCCCCCCCTTTTGCTTTCGCACCTGTACCTGCGCAACCGCAGGTGCAGGCAAGAAAGCGGGGGGCCGCTTTTTATCCCCGGGGTCATTGCTCCTCTTTGCCTTCCTTACCAGGCAGCTTTGCCCGCCACTCTTGCCGCACCGGCAAAGCTGGCCGTAGGAACAAGTTCCTCCTCATCTGCCCGCCTATTGTTTCTTTCTTCACCGTCGCTCATCGCCATCCTTCTTTCATACTATACAATAACCAAAACCGCATTCAATATTCTCCAATTCATTTTACCCACTCTCCGTCTCACCGTCTAACCCTTTTTAGCCGGCATAAAAGGGGTCCGGCTTCGACGGAACCCAGCGGATGAGGACGAAGCTCCTGTAGATGCTTAACGCAGCATTTCAACAACTATCTCTGCGACCTGCTCGCAGGCTTTTTTCTCAGCTAACGGCTCGGCCAGCTTAATCAGCTCGCCGCTGATTTGAGCTAACTTGCCCCTGTCTTCTAAAAGCTGCTCAATGCTTTCCACAACCGGTTCAATCGAGCTAAAATACGGCATAAATTCCGGCACTAATTCTTCACCTGCTAAAATATTGACCAGAGACAAGTATTTTGTTTTTATCAGCCACCACCCTACCAGATGCCACAAAATTCTGCTGGATTGATACATTATCACCATCGGACAACCCACCGCCGCCACTTGTAAAGTGGCACTGCCGCTCGCCACAATCGCAAAATCAGCAGCGTCAGCAGTCTTACTAACCGAGCCAATAGTATATTGAGACTCAAAGCCGGCAATTTGTGCCGCTTTAAGGATTTCTTTTCTCTCGGCATCCACAGCCACAGTTACAAATGTCGCTGCGGGATATTTTTGCTTTAAGCGGGTCGCTATCTGCTGCATCGGTCGCCAGAGTGAGTCGATTTCAGCGGCTCGCGAGCCGGGCATAAGGGCAAACCTGGCGTTTTTTGGTTCAAAATCCGCATATTTTTTTCTGTAACCGGCCAAATCAATATCCAGTTCATCGAGCAGTGGATTGCCTACAAAAACCACGTCGATGCCTCTTTGGCCGAACCAGTCTTGCTCGAAAGGCAGTATACAGCAGAGTTTATCGCAGCATTTTCGGAGTTTGCGAATTCGCCAGCCGGCCCAGGCCCAGAGCTGCGGAGCGACGTAGAAAAGGGTCTTTGAGCCGGTTTTTTTGGCGGCTTTTGCGATGTGAAAGTTGAAGGCGGGGGAATCGCAGACGATAACCAAGTCGGCCTTATTGCTTTTTAGATAACGAGTTATGCGCTTTATCAGTTTGTAAAAGTGAGGGACACGGCTGAATGCTTTGTATATCATTGCGGCTTTTCCGACGGTGGCTTCGAGCAATTTGCAGCCGGCTTCGGCCATTTTTGGGCCGCCCACGCCGACAAATTCAATATTGTAACTGCTTTTCTGTAAAGCAGTTATCAAGCCGGCACAGTGGGCGTCGGCGCTTGGCTCGGCGGCACTGATGAAGATGCGATATGTCTTGTCTTTTTCGGGCATAATTATATTTAAGTCCATATAGTACTTGGATTAACAAAAACAGCAACCAGATATTATCAAGATTCGGCGAATTTAAATAAGAGCTTACCAGCGGGGGATTTCGACGGGGCAGAGTGGTTAATATAGGGGATTTGGGTAAGAGAGAAATTGGGTTTGATTGGGTTTGTTTTCCCGGAGCCGGAAGGCGTGGTTCATTTTCATAATCCTTTGTTAAATAGAAGTTTAAGTTCATTTTGGCTTTTCGGAAATTGGGTTTGTTTTGGCTTTGTTTTTTTGGACTGCGAAAGCGTCGTTTTTTCTGTAATCCTTTGTTATAAGTGAGTTTACATTCATTTGTGCTTTTCGGAAATTGGGTTTGATTGGGTTTGTTTTCACCAAGTGTCCAATTGGATTTATTTTCATAATCCTTTGTAACATATAGGTTTACGTTCATTTGAGCATTTAGCAAATTGGCTTTGTTTTGCATAAAAAGAGCTGATTTGTAGAGCGTTCTCGACAGATGTAGTGCCTTATAGGCACGTAAATAACTGGATTCTCGATTCTTGATGCTGGATACTGGATTCTCGATGCTCATGATTGGTAATTCCCCTAAGGGTTTTCCGTTTCGCTCCAATATTGACTCCGCCAAAAGACGGCGGATCTTCGATATTTACGAACGATGATTTTTGGCGTGTCCAGCACCAAATTACGGCAGCAGCCTATTTGGTGCGGGACGATTCGTGCGGTTCTCCGCTATATCCGGCGCCTACTGGCGGCTTATGTTTGCTTACTGGCAAACATATAGGTATTTTAACATAAATTCAAACAAAAGTCAAGAAAAAAAACGAATAAAAAGAATTGGCCACAGAGACCACAGAGGACTCAGAGAATTCAATAATAATTTAGACGCAGATTAACGCTGATTTTGTTTGGCCACAAAAAGGCACAAAAGACACAAAAAAGAAGAATTAGCCACAGAGCACACAGAGAACACCGAGTTCCAATTAGAAATTAAAAGGCAAAAGAAGACACGGATTTACACGGTTTTTTTTTGGGCGCAGATTACGCTGTTTAACGCGGATTTTTAGAATTGACCCCGGCTTGTGGGTGCGCAGGAGCTCACCCTGGGGACAGGCGGGAATTGCGGGTTTGGATAGTGTGAATAGATCAAGAAGAGATTTGTGGTCAGGTCTGGGTCTTATTCTTGTAGGCGATTACACCTTTAATGATCTTTTTTCGGTTGCTGGATTTGCTGATTAGTTTTTCAAAACCGTCATAAGCAGTATTAGCTTTAATGTATGCCATTCTAGCAAGGTTGGGGTCGTTGTACTGAATAAGCTCTAAGTGGTAATCCGCATCGTTTCGTTGAACCCGAAGATCATCAAGAATCTTGGCAAGTTTTTGAACATCTTGAACTGCATGCAAATATTTATATGTTAGGTTATGAGCTTTAGCCGCATCGGGCAGAGTAATATTATTATTTACAAGAAAGCAACTCATTAGATTGTATAATCCATAATAACTGCGACTGATTGCAGATCGGAATGCAGCCTCCGTTTTAAACTTATGGGCAAGTTCGTGAGCGAGGTGAATGAACTCTTTAGGGACCATTTCCATTTAGCTTTTCCATTTGTAGGTTGTGGTAATTTGCTCACAAGTTTTTATATCTAAGGCCAAATACAACCTCTCTTTAAATTTGAATTCATCTTTAAGGACTAACTCTGGCTCGCCGGACACCGTTAGAGTGAACCGGATTGTTTTTCTGTCAACAATTTCTGGGTCATATTCTATGTTTATATCGATGCTCTCAAGGGTAGAATAATTTTCTTGGGCAAGTTTGACGCCAGATTCTAAATCGTCTGTCAGACTTCGTTCTTCTGCTTCACGAACCACCTCTGGGGAAATTGTAACAGGAATGTTTCGGAGTATTTGGCGAGACTGTTTCTTCTCGATAAGGGGGCGAGGAGGTCCCCCTATCACATGCGCCATCCATTTTTTAATGGCAGAAAAGTCAGGCGAGAAGCGAGTTTGACGGGGTGATGGTTCAAAACGGTCTTGTATTACAATATATGGGGACGTGGTAGTTCTGGCTGAAAGATAAGTGAAGAAGCGGTCAGATTTTTCAGGTATGGCAGAAGTTACGAGAAAGATTCGCAAGTGGCCAGGGCTTCTCTCATCTGGGATAAGAGGTGCTGGGTCTAGTAGAACAGCATCTTCAAAGGCAGTAAGATTTTCTCCTATAAGAACGGGCCATCTAGACAAGTTACTTGCCCGATGGGGCATGGAACGGTCGGGTTCTAATTCCTCGACGTCGCCTAGCAAAACGTCACTTGTTAAGCTCGAAGGATTATCGGTAATGATAGGGTCAACCAAATCTGTCCATGACGACTTCATTATTTCTTCTTCCAAATAGAATTTTGAATAGAGGCACTAGTTAAGTCAGCAAAAGCTTTGACGATCCACTCATGGGCCATGTCAAACCAAGAGTCCATTTTGTTTGGGATAAATCCCCTTGCAGTCAAATCTAATATCATTATGCGATCCTTGGTTTCTCGGCTAACAGCAAGTCTTAGTGAAACGTGCAACCTCCCACTATCATGGGGAAACCTATAAATTCTACGCCAGGCTATGTTCTCTGGTTCAGGCAAAAACCGGTCGCGAACTTTGCATTTAAAGTCTGGGAATACATTCTCTACGTCAGATAAATTTACCCATCCTTGGCCACGGGGTATGTGGTTGACATAAGTCAACTCGTATTGATTTGGCTCCAACGGACCCAAATTCAATTCATTTACGAAAGAGCTAAACAATTTCCAAGACTCCACGAACTTTGGGTACAATGTGGCATATCTAGGGTATTTATCATCAGATTTAAGCCTTCTCCAGTTTTGATGAAGCCGGTCTTGTTGGACTTGAATCAAGTGGTTTTTGCTGGCGTTTATGAAAAACAGGCGAGGTAAAGGAGGATGAGTAAGTTCCTCGAAAGTTGGGCGCTCAATTTGGGAAGAAGGAACATTAAAGCGTTCTACCACAGGTGGTAGTGGGAGCATTTCTTTACATTCGGGATACGCCTTCCTACCAAGCCGTTCCCATAAAATACCTGTATCAGGGGTTTTAATGGGTACTTTGTTGAATTGAACCCCAAATACGACCTCATTTACTGGTGGATTATCGTAATCCGGTAGAGGAGATGAGGGTCGTTCCATATCCTACTTCCCTTACTTTTTGCAATAAAATGAACGTATATGTTATCGACACAGAGATACCTACAACTTGTATAAATATAACAAGAATTGGTTATTGTGTCAACCACATTAAACAGATTTATTGTTCAAAGTGCTAGGGAGAATTTGGCCCATTGGACGTTTTTAAGTTGAGATTGGTGTGCAGTGCACACCCTACGGGATTTGCTCGCAATGACAGGAAGAAATGTTGACAGATTGACAGAGTTTCGGTAATGTATATGAGAGTAGTTGGTAGTTCGTAGTGCATCGAATTTAAGAGTTGGGGTGACAATGTAAAATTTGAAAGGAGGATATTTAGATGAAAAGACGGGAATTTTTAGCGGCGGGTATTGCGGGGGCGGCAGGCTTAGACGCTGTGGCTGCGAGCATCGGCAAAAGTGAAAAGGCAAAACGACAATACTTCGAGCTAAGACAATACCATTTGCTTAACCGGGCCAAAACGCGTGTTGTCGGCGATTTTCTGCGTGAGGTGGGAATACCTGCGATGAACCGGATAGGGATAAAGCCGGTCGGGGTGTTCAATGTGATGTACGGGCCGAACAGCTCAACGCTGTACGTTCTGCTTGTGCACAAGTCGCTGGAGTCGGTGGTGCAGGTATCAGCGCGTTTGCTCGCAGATAATGAGTATCGAAAGTCGGCCTTTGTCAATGCAGCTTTGAGCGAGCCGGCATACGTGCGGATAGAAAGTTCGCTGATGGTGGCTTTCAAAAATATGCCGTACCTGGAAGTGCCGGAGAAGAAGCCGCGGATTTTCGAGCTTCGCATCTACGAAAGCCACAGTATCAAGGCGGCGAAGAAGAAGATTGAGATGTTCAACGAAGGCGGTGAGATAGCGATATTCAAAAAGACGGGATTGCAGCCGGTGTTTTTCGGCGAGACGATAATCGGGCCGAAGCTGCCGAATCTTACGTATATGCTTGCCTTTGATGATATGGCAACGCGCGACAAGAGATGGGGCACGTTCGGCGGCGACCCGGACTGGAAGAAGCTGCGGGCAAATCCGGCTTATAAAGATACCGTCTCCAACATCACGGACATAATCCTGCGGCCGGCTCGGTACTCGCAGATATAACTGCCGGGGAAGCGGCGGGTTGGTTACTCGATGAAGACGGCGGAATATAATTTTGCCGTGATGCGGTGCAAGTGTTTGGAAATAATTGCCAAAATATAATAAAGGGCGATTGGGCGGCTGTTCGATATTGAGTGTAAGCGGTGATTTTTTATAGAGTGTGTCCGAGCAACATTTTTTTTGATTTATAAGTCTTTGTCAATAAAAGACTTAAGTGTTTTGAGCCCAGGAGCATCAAATCCTCTCAAATTTTTTGAAAAAATTTTTATTTTTTTCTTGCACGGGGGTTGTCCAGTCGATATACTGTATTAAGTAGTTAATACACTAATACAGAATAGGGACAAAAGGATATGTTACTGGAAATCGACCATCACAGCGGAGTGCCGATTTATCGGCAGGTAATCGAACAGATACGGCAGCAGATTATGGCCGGGCAACTGAGCGAAGGAGAGCAGCTAATGTCGGTGCGTGAGCTTGCGGCGCAGCTTCGTGTCAATCCGATGACAATCAGCAAGGCGTACGCCCTGCTTGAGGTTGAAGGGCTGGTGGAAAGACGCCGCGGCGTCGGACTGTTCGCAGCCAGATTGCGGAAGGACAAGAAGGCACATACCAAGGCCAGGATTCTGGAAGAGATTCTGAGAAAGGCGGCGGTTACGGCGGTGCAGTTGGGAATACCTGAAGAAAAGGCCAGAGAAATGCTGGCCAAGTTATACCGGAAATACGATTCAAGAACGAGGAGTCACTCTAATGAATAGCGAAAACCCAATAGTGCAGATGCGCAAGGTCTGCAAACGATTCGGAAACATAAAGGCCCTTGATGGTATCGACCTTGAGATACATCCGGGCAGAATAATAGGTCTGCTGGGGGCCAACGGGGCAGGCAAAAGCACGTTACTTCGACACATCATAGGACTGTACATAGAAGATGAAGGAGAGTGTGTTACCTTCGGGCGTGAGGCAGGAAAACTTGGGCCGAAGGAGCTGGGGCGGATAGGATATGTTCACCAGGAGGGCGAGCTTCTTGATTGGATGACGGTCAGGCAGCTAATCCGCTATGTCAGCACATACTATCCCAACTGGAACCGTGAGCTGGAAGAAAAGTACGTCGCAGACTACGAGATTTCAACCAAGGCACGTGTCGGGTCTTTATCGCCTGGGCAGCGGCAGAGACTGGCGATACTGCTGGCGATAGGTTTTGAGCCGGAGCTGCTGATACTGGATGAGCCGGCGGCGGCCTTGGACCCGGTGGCACGCGCGCGGTTCCTGGATTTGCTGCTGCAGATTATCCAGGTTGAGAATCGCACGATTATCATTTCATCACATATTCTAAGCGACGTTGAGAAGGTCATCGACCACGCGGTGATAATGAAAGAAGGGCGTATCCTGTTAGACTGCAGTTTTGATGAATTGCGGGAGCGATTCAGCCGGGTGCGTATCAGCGCTCTGGGCGGAGAGCTGCCGGCGGAGCTGCCGTTTGAAAACGTGGTACACTGCAAGCGGAGTGATGGGCAGGCGATACTAACGGTGCAGGGACTGCCCGCGGGAGAAACTGCAAGAGCAGGCAAAAAGTCTGAATTGCTGGGTCGAGATAGAGACGCTGCCGCTCGAAGAGATATATAAGATAGTAGTTAGTTCGTAGTTCGTGGTTCGTAGTTGGAAATTGCGAGTTGGAATTGAGTCGGTGAGAAGGGCAAAATTACCAAGGTTATAACCGGAGTGTAAAAATGAGTATCTTAGCTGTTAATTTGAAGCATCTTTATCAGCGTCGCGGTCTTTGGCTGGTTTATGCATTCTTGGGACTTTTTGTATTTTCAAGTATCGTAGTGCCGTTTAAGCGTCCGGTTGCAGGGCAAGGGCACTTTATAGGGCTTGTGGCGCTGGCGTTTGTAATTGGGTTTTTGGCAACTGCGTTACCAATAGAGGTCCTAACAAAGCCTTTTTCTTATTGCCTACCTGGCCACCGGAAAGTAGTGAGGAAGTTTATATTTTCGGTGGTAGTAGTGTTCAGCTTTTTAGGGTCGCTGCTTTTTCTTATTTATCCCGGCTTAAATTCGCAGCAACTGGCTCTGGTGGTTTGCTCAGCGTTTTGTGCAGGTCTTATTTTTTACTGGCTTGGTGTGGGACTTGCTTTTGGCGTCAGGAACTCGGTGGCCTGGATGGGATTGTGGCCGTTTATTATTTTCGGAGGCGCTTTTTTCGGCCTGCATATAGTTTTAGAGCGTGCCATTGTTGGAAATCCTTTTGGGGTCATTTTAGTGGGGGTTCTGAGCAGTGTTTTGGCGTGGATTTGGCTGGGTGATGAGGGCCTGGCGCGACGGTACTGCGCTGTGTCCTGGATAGGTTTTTTTGACGCCTGGAATCGAGACAAGATGCAAAGGTACCGTTGGGTCAGGGCGGCCATAAAATGGGATAAATTGAAAAAGCACCCCAGCCCGTGGGTGGAGACATTTTTTCTTGGCCGTATGAACAGACACGATTACGTCAGTACAGGACGATATATATGGGGCGGGTTATACACGGCATTTGGGATTGCACTATCACAACTATCACAGTGGAAAGAAGCTTTCTCAGGTGTGTTTTTGGCTTTAGTGTTAGTGTGTTTAATGGGTTATATGGGTACTGTGGGAACAATTATACTTTTCATTATGCCGGGGCTGATGATAGCCCAGATGCGATTACCAGTTTACTCGAGTATGCTGATTTCAGGGGGGCGAAATGAAAGATACCGTGGAGCAATGACTCTGGTCATTACCGCGGCCCTGCTGATTACCGCACTGGTAACTATCATAGCGGCTCTATCTCTTCCATTAGCCGCAATTATGCCGGATATTACACTGCGAGGCAGAACCTTTACCTTTCATGCGATGAATATAGAACTTTTCTTTATTCCCCTGTTGATGATACCAATTGTTTTTATTATTCAGTTAATTTTTTACAGAAAGCCATTTTTTATGGTGTTAACAATTATGCTGGTGTTCGTGGTGCTATTCGTCACAGCAACCATCTGGCACAAGCAGTTGAGCGCAGGGATAAATCCAACGTCAATTGTAAGTGGGGTGGTCTTAAGCTGGGTTCTCTTTACGCTGGTTTTGCGTTACATCTGTATGAGGCGGTGCCTGGTCGGGCAGGGGCGTACACATTGATTATTGTCTATTGACTATTGAATATTGTGAGATTGCAGCGCATCGCTTTGCGATGCTCGCCCCGTAAGTTGGCCGTTGGTCTTACGGGGCTCGCAATGACGGCGCGGGGGTTTAGAAATATTCGATGTCGAGCGTATGGGGTAGCTTTTCGAGTGGGCAGCCGGGGCATCTAACTTTTGGCCTGCAAAACTCTTTGCCAACTCTTACCAGCAATGCGTGGTATTCATTGAAAAGCTGGGTATCCTGCGGCAGATTCGACTGAAACAATTCGCGCAGCCGCTCGTAATCGGCGTCGGGTTCGATTAGCTGGTGACGGAAAGCGATTCGAGCGGTGTAGGCGTCCACGACGAAAATGGGCCTGTTCAAAGCGTAAAGTAAAATCGAATCGGCGGTTTCGCAGCCGATACCCCTTACGGTTAAAAGCTCGGCTCTCAATCGGTCGGTGTCAAGACTTTCGAGGTTCATTAGCCGGCCGTCATAATTGTCAAAGAGCCAGTTTACAAAGTTTTTGAGCCGTTTTGCCTTTATGTTGTAATAGCCGGCCGGTCGGATAAGCTCGGCAAGCTGCGAGACGTCAAGCTGATGGAGTTTTTCGGGGGTCAAGCGGTCGGCGGCTTTTAGATTTGTTAGTGCCTTTTCGACATTGGCCCAGTTTGTGTTCTGAGTCAGGATGGCACCTACGATTATCTCGAACTGGGTTTGGCCGGGCCACCAGCGCTGAGGGCCAAAGCGGTCGAAAAGCAATTGATAAATCTCGGTCAACTTTTTACTTATCATCGCGGTAATCGCTGTTCCTAAAAGAGTGTCATTTTTTGACTATTGTAATCTCGGCCCACTTAAAGTAAACTCTGCAAAAATTTAGAAATAGCCACTAAGACACCAAGGCACAAAGAGTTTAGTGGTATTTAACCACGGATGGCACGGATTAAATAAAATTTAAAAGTAAAAATCAAGAAAAGTTACAACCCAGGGAACAGTCAACAAAATGAAAGATAAATATAAGCACAGTTCGAGCCAACTGCTTAACTTTACACGAGATTCTTATTTTGAACGGACGTCTCGGCCGATTTACGCCATAGTTTTTCTGCTGCCGTTCATCGTTTTCTACGAGGTGGGAACGATTTTGATTAATACTGACGTGCTGAACCAAACTCAGGTCCGGGTGGTGGCGTTCGTATGGCTGCAAAGTTTTCTCGATGAATACGTGGGACTCGGCAGCAGATTAGCGTGGATAGCACCTCCGTTGGCAGCCATTGTGATCTTAATAGCACTGCAAATCACGTCAAAAAAAGACTGGCGTTTCTGGCCTGGCGATATTCCGCCAATGGCTGTCGAGTGCACTCTGCTCGCGGTGCCGTTGATTGTCCTGACATTGTTTCTAAGTGGTTCAACTGGGCCACAAAGCGATATTGCACAGTTCGACACCGGTGTGCTGCGAACCCAGACCGAAAGGTCGCGCAGTCCCTCTTTGGTTGGGACTAATAGCTTATCGTCGCCGACAACGGAGGCCGGCGGCACTCAAACGGAAAGTCAGTCAGTATGGCCAAGTATCGTCATCGGAATAGGAGCAGGGATTTATGAAGAGCTTGTCTTTCGTTTGATTTTGATTTGCGTTTTGATGCTGTTGTTTCAGGATGTGCTAAGGCTCAGTCGTAAGAGCTCGATTATACTTTCGGTTCTAATTTCAGCGCTGTTGTTCAGTGCACACCATCATGTAGATTTTCTCAGCGGACAAGCAAACGCTGCAGACCCATTTACTCTGGGAAGGTTTGCATTTCGAACAATTGCAGGGGTTTATTTCGCGGTTCTTTTCGCAATTCGCGGTTTTGGAATTACGGCCGGTACTCATGCGTTTTACGATATTATTGCGACCGTTATCAACGCCGTTTTTCTCCAGCATTGAAACCTGACGATTGAAGAACAGCCAATAGTAAATATCAAAGATCCGCCTATGGCGGAATCAATGCTAATAGTGCCGGGCAAGCGGTTTTGTTGGAAGCATTCAATTTTTCTCAAAAAAACTTCACTGCCGTTAGTCTTTAAGGTTGCGGAGCTTGCAACATAATCGTCCGATAAGGGCCGGATTAGGCCTTATCAATACTGATATTGCCCTTGAATAAATATCGCGGTTGTTGTATAATAACAGCAAGATTAGAGTTTAGTTTCTTTGTTCCAGGATTTCTGAATTATGGAAACGCCGCACATCAATGTAGCTCTTGAGGAATTGAAGTTCAGTCTTTTTCAAAGACCTCTGCATCCGGAGCTTTTCCAGATTTATGCGAATCGGAAATTAAAGACTGCGAAATACGAGGCGCTTATCTGGGTTACGGGGTGCACTCATGTTGTCAGCGTCTTTGCCGGTGACTTGTG
>JAUVYQ010000399.1 GCA_030603035.1 Phycisphaerae bacterium
CTTTTCAGGCTTGCTGCCTGAACCGCCGTAAATGTTGAGTAGTAAGGTGGTCGAAGCGACAAGAGAGTTTATACGGCCACCGCCCTTGGCAGGTGTCCGCTGCGGCTCCGCTGCGCTCCGCCGCCCTCCGTTCACGACAACGCTCTTGCACTCCGCTTCGCTGCGCGCATCGCGTGAAAAACACTACGGTCGGCGATAGCTTCGCTGCGCCGCATAATCAGCACCAAGGGTGCGGAGAATCACCGCACCCCCTATTTCTTGCGATGGGGTGCGGCTGATTCTCTCAATACAGCCCCTATTACACTTATTTCCCATCTGAGCCCGTCTCTACTGGACAAACGCTCCTGTTTTGGTATCATAACACCCGCTTAATGTTACACGGGGCTCCTGTGAAGTTGAGCAGTGGCTTGCGCATCCGCAGGAGCCCTACTTTTTTAGAAGCTTTTGCCTATAATCCAAAAAGTTTCGCTTTCTCTACGGAATACGAATAGTTTTTCAGTCAGCTGACTGTGCCAGCCCCAAAAACTTCGTTAAAATATTTTCGCTTTTTGTGTTGACAGGTGTTCGCTTTTGTCGATAGTTGACGTCATGAAAGATACAAATTTCTTCGATTTGCCTGGGAGTCCCGGTGGCCTTAAAAAAAGTCTCAACCGTTCCCCATTTATAAAGGTCTTTTTTTGGCCCGTGACTTCTTTCCCATCTTCTAGGCAGATTTTGTTTCAGTATGCCGTGGCCGGTGCGTTGCTGGATCTAACCGTCCGTTACCTGCAGTATCAACCGGCTACGGTTTTTATTCATGTCACCATATATATCGGGCGAGTGGCTGCAGCTGCGTTTAGCATCGGGGCTCAAGGGAGCCCCAGCCCGTCCCTTGAAAGGAGTATCGCATGACAATCACAAACCACATTCGCGACATTCAGAATCTTGCCAGAGTTGTTATCGAGAACGTTGACCATCGTGAATACGAAAATGCACACTTGTTCCTCGATGATATCGAAAAGAAGGTCCGTGCAGCACACCGGCACATCGACCATCTTCAAAATGTCACTGACTTTTGCGC
>JAUVYQ010000308.1 GCA_030603035.1 Phycisphaerae bacterium
GCTACAACATCCATCGAGCATTAAAAGACTTGCCAATGGCACATCCCCCTGACGATTACCAAATCCCGAAACTTTAGAGCTCTCCCTAAGTGACACCATAGACGGAAAATCCCGCGAAAAAAAAGGTAACCCCGACAATCAGCTATATCGTACATGTAGAGAAAAAATAAAGTAGCAGCAGCAGGCACAAGCGAAAGCAAAAGCGGAGCGTAATAAGGTCACAGCCCAAGCGATAGAGTAGCAGCAGCACAGCAGCAGCACAGTAGCAGAGTAGCAGCAACACGGTAGCAGAGTAGCAGCAGCAAAGTAGCAGCACAACAGCAGGGTAGCAGCCGCACAACAGCAGAGTAGCAGCAGCACAGTAGCAGAGTAGCAGCAGCACGGTAGCAGAGTAGCAGCAGCAGAAGATAAAAGTAGCAGCAAAGGGAAAACCTAGAGCGTCCCCCCTAGCCGAGTTCATTAGACATAGAGCGTCCCCCATAGCCGAGTTCATTAGACATAGAGAGCAAAGCTGACGCCGGTCGGTAACGCCCCGAACATTAGAAACGTTCCTTTAGTCCCGAAAGGTGGGAACGTTGTGGCCAAGGGCAAGAGAGTTTGAACCGAGCCCACCCACCACCCTATTTGGTGATGCCGCATGAGAGAGAGAAGGCAGAGCCGTAGATAGAGTACAGTCCCGTGGGGACGAAAAACAAAACCACGCTCCATAGGGGGACAAGCACGGCCAAAATAACAAAGCTTAGTTCGCCTACGCCCTAACGGGCTCGGCGACAACGATTAGGGCCGTGTCCCCCAATTCCGCTTTGGTTTTTGTTTTCGCCCCCTGTCGAACGTCCCTTGACATTCGCAGGGAACGAAAACGCCCGTCCACGAATACGGGTATTTTTCTATACGTCACTCTGCTTTCGTTAGCTATGTCCCCCGACTACGAAAATCGAAAGCGTCACCAATGCTGAAAAAATGGTCGCAAGGTTTGCCGAAGTTTCTTTCCCCCCAGACCCCTCTATCTCCTTGTGCAATCCAATTATATGATGCTGAGTCCATGCTGGGGGGAAAGAAACATCTCTGCTACTTTTCGTAGAAGCATCAGCGTAGGAGCACACCAAACTACAATTCGCTAAAACCTTACTGAATTGAAAATTCCTCTACGCCTTTCCAATTCCCCATTTTTATCAAGCACTTACGAGCATCCAGGGGCCCCAATTTCCCCAATCTGCTCGTAAGGGAGCACCACCGCCGGTAGCTTCAGCCGGCGGCTTATCGAGATTCGCCGGGGGGAATCCGGCATCACTCCTCAGCAAATCTGTGCCATTTGAGAACGCATTACACGCGCACAAACCCTCAAATATCAAGCGATTCGCTAAAAGCTCCGTTTTCCCCCTGCTTAGCCCTCGTAGTCCCCTCGTAGACTGCGTCTATGGTGGATTAACGTCAAGGATTGCCATCCCACTATCTTGCGAGGATGGCAAGTCTTTTTGAAAGGGCATTATTATGCAAAAAACCGATGTTCCTGAGCTCAGCCAGCTTTTTAAGCTCCTCGAGGAGGGTCAGATGCCCAACTGCATCCAGCTGATTGCCGCTATCTCGGATATTTCGAGCTCCTACCCTGAGTATGATTCTGCGCAACAGGGCGTCCGTACAGGCGAAAGCCGGTACTGTCGGGCACCTTTAGGCCCTGATTCCGAGAGTCGCTGTCAAAATTGTTGAGATCTCAGAA
>JAUVYQ010000386.1 GCA_030603035.1 Phycisphaerae bacterium
AAAACCAACCAGTTAATTTTTCGTTTACGGTTAGTCATAAGAACGGCCTCTATTTTCTGCGCCACCACAGGAGCCAACAGAGCAAAAACAGAAAAACGATCCAAATCACTGCTATAGTTATGAAGAACTTCAAACTTCTCCTTACACTTGATACGGATTATGTCGGTGGTTTTTGATGTCGCGAGAAACCTGGTTGTGATGGATGGACAGAACAAGTAACCACAGATAAGCAATGGCAAAAAGAATTCCGTGGATCATATTGAAAACTCCTTTCTCTGGCCGGGGGCCAGGCAAAAACTATTTAAGAGGCTTCTCAAGGAGCTCCTTGTGAGCCTCTGATATGAGTTCCTCAATTTCGTAAGAGCCCCACCATTCCGGGGCAAACCGTTCTTCGGTTATGACCAGGTAGAAGATCAAGGCGGTTGCAAGTATAACTACGATCCATTGAATTATACGACAAATTCGCTGCCTGGCAATAGGGAAATTCATGGATTTGAAAATACAGCAAAGCGGACTACCTGTAAAGACAAAAACGGACAATCTTAAGCGGACATTCATAGAGCCGGTGCGCCAACGGCTTCGCAGAACGAGTCCGGTTTTGACCCAAAGCGGACATATGGAACATTTTTCCATATGTCCTATTTAAAGACGAGCAAAAGCTTCGAGAAAAGTAGGGGTGCTGCAACATATAGTTGGGGCTCCTGCGGATGCACAAGCCATTGCCCAACAACACAGGAGCCCCTAGATTGAATATGAGGGTGATATTATACCAAACCGGGGGCGTTCGTCCAGTGGCGCTGCCCTGTATTGCGAAGATAAGTACAATGGGGCTGTATTGAGAGAATCAGCCGCACCCCATTGAAAGTTAGCTGGGGTGCGGCGATTCGCCGGGCCACCGGAGGCGAGCGGAGCGAGCCTCGCAGCGGACGCAGCCCATCGCAAATAAAGTGCGTGTTGGCAGGCACGTATTTGCTCGCTGCGTCCGCTGATTGATTCGCGGCGCAGCGGAGCGGAGTGCTGCTGCCGTGTCGTTGGGGCGATGTGCGCAGCGAAGCGGAGTGCAGTAGCCCCGTCTTTACGGCAGCGCGCGTAGCGGAGCGAAGCCGCGGGGGCGGAGCGAAGCG
>JAUVYQ010000368.1 GCA_030603035.1 Phycisphaerae bacterium
TGCGGATTCCTTTGATGTGAGTTTTGCGCGGAGCGGTGTCTTTTCGGAGGGCATCGAGCAGTTGTTGCTGCTGGGTGACATCAAGTGTTTTTGGTGGTTTAGCGTTACTCATTGAGGACCTCGAAGTTAAAGTGGGCACACAATACTGTATAAGAGAATGGCAAGTGCAAGTAACCACAAAAGGACAATAAGAATAGGAAACCAGTTGAGGCGACGCCGACGGTCGATAGGCATGGCACATAATTTATTTAGCTTATAGATGACAGCATTGTAAGCATCAGGGTCGTATGGTCTAGCAGAAGCAGCGCGAGCAAGCTGATCTGTAAGATTGAGTAACTGTTCGTGAAATTGGCGGTCAGTCATGCTAGTCTGCTATCTTTCTTGTTTCTGTGATTATGGCTTTTGGTCTTTGACGTTTTGCTCTGGTACGTGCGTCTGTTTCGTCAAAAGCAATTACTCTGATTGATGTTTTGTTGGTTGTCTCATCTCTGAAAAATACTTGATAGACGTGTTTGTGTAGTGGTATTTCGATGTTCATGTTCTAATCTCCACCTGCAGGACTTTCGACATCGGACTTCAAGGCCTGTAACTTAAAAACTTGCTCAATGAGATATCGGGTGTGCGACATAGCTTTGGACAGTGAGACAAGAGAAGCTTCGTAATCTTGTCGATCGAACTTGTCGCGTGCCATGTCAAGGCACGATTTGGCGTTGTAAAAGGTGTTCTCAATGTTCATAAGCTAATCTCCACCTGCAGGCCTGGCACAAAAATCAGTGACGTTTTGAAGATGCTCGATGTGCCTTCGAACCGCGTGAACCTTAGTCTCGATTTCATCCAAAGCGACATGTGCATGTTCATATTCCTTGTTATCGACCAGGACTGTAACGGCACCGGCGAGATTCTCGATGCGCTTTGTGTTGTTGGTTAATGTCACTATATACTCCTTTAAAAAACAGTCACAAAAAAATAGGCGGGCTGAGGAAACACCAAAGACCACGGAGATGGGATAGGTTGAGGACAGCCCGCCTTGTGAATTGGCAACAGCCACAAAAAAGGCGGCGGGCTGACGAGACAACTGTGTCGAGAGAGGACAGTTGAAATGATCGCAGCCCGCCAGAGCATAATATGGAACTAGAGAAAAGGACAGTGACCGGCTTGGACTGCAGGTAATTGTCTGGACGACATACCAGCGTACCGGCCACTG
>JAUVYQ010000072.1 GCA_030603035.1 Phycisphaerae bacterium
TCTTTCATTTGGTCTAAAATTTCTTCATACATTTTTTTGCCCTCCAATGGCAGAAACATTTTTAGGTGAATTTTAAGCTAATTTACCAAAAATGCACCTGTTGGAGGGCTATTTTTACCTACAAACTTGACGGGCACCCTGCCAGAACTTACTGCTGTCGCCCAGTTTGTCCTTCCATCTCAGCAGTTCCTTGCGCAGGCGTTTCAGGTGTGTAGCGTATCGCGAGTTGTCCGTTAGGCTGTTAATCTCCCAGGGGTCCGCTTGCAGGTCGAAGAGCTGGGTCGTCCTTTTGCCTTTCACGGCGTACTCGATGAGCTTATAGCGCTCGTCGCGGACGCCACGCTGAATATCCTTATATGCGAAGAAAAGGGTGTCCCGTATCTTCCGCTTCCGGCTGATAATGCCGGCGAGACTGCGTCCCTCCACCGAGCCGGGAATCGGCACGCCGGTCAGGTCACAGAGAGTCGGGAAGATGTCCAGCAGGTAGCAGAAGGCATCGCGTCTTTGGCCTTTCGGAATGTCCGGGCCGCTCATTATCAAGGGCACGTGCACGCTGTGCTCGTAGAGGTTCTGCTTACCCATCAGGCCGTGTCGGCCCACGGCCAGGCCGTTGTCCCCGGCGAAAACGATAATCGTGTTCTTGGCCTGCCCCGTTTTCTTCAGCGCACTAAGCACCCGTCCAATCTGGGCGTCCATGTGCGTAATTATGGCATAGTAGTCGGCGATATGTCTGCGGATTTCCTTCGGCGTTCGAGGCCAGGACGCCAGCTTTTCGTCGCGGATTTTCACCTCGCCGTTATCAAACGGATGCTCAGGCAGAAAATTCTTCGGCAGGACAATCTTCTCAGGATTGTACATTTGCCGGTACTTCTCAGGTGCCTGCCGCGGGTCATGCGGTGCCGTGTAGGCGACGTACACAAAAAAGGGCTTGTCGTTCTTGTAGTCGCGCAGGAAGTCGATAGCCGCATCGCTGAACAGCTCGCTGGAATGCTTATCACCCTTGTATCGCTGGTTTCTCGGGTAGTTCCCGGTGGGGTCGAAATCGTTTACCGGAACGCTCCAATGATTGCCCATACCGCCTAAGAAGATATTGGCCCCCGTCGAAAAACATCGGGCGAATGTTTTTTTGTCCTGGTGCCACTTGCCCGTATGAAAGGTCGTGTAGCCGGCCTTCTGCAGGACTTCCGGCAGGGTCACATGCTTTTCCGGGATTGTATTCCCTGCACCCTCAAGACCGAACAGTGTCCGGCCGCTCATCAGCATAGCGCGGCTGGGTACACATACCGCCCCGCTCATCGAGCCCATAATATAGGCGTTCGTGAAGGTCGTGCCGTTGCGCACCAGTGAGTCCATATTGAGCGTGATGATGTGTTTGTTACCCAGCGAGTGTATCGTGTCGAAGCGCTGGTCGTCGGTGAAGAAGAAGAGGATGTTCGGCCGTTTTCTTTCTGCCCCCGTCATCTGGCCCATGCTGGCGCAGCCCGACATTGCCAGCGAAGCAGCCCCCACACCCACGCTTTTTAGAAAACTCCGGCGATTTAGACGGATGTCTGTTTCCACGTGCCTTTCGGGCAAATCGCGTCGTGTATAATCGAGCGTACTCATTTTTTGGTTCTCCTAAGCTCCGCTCCCGTCATTGCGAGCCCCGCCCATCGGATGGGCTGGGCGAGCGAAGCGAAGCAATCTCAAAATAATCAATAATCAATAATCAATTTCTTTAAGGCCCTATTGAAAGCTGCGTGAAATCGCCCGGGTTGAACTGCTCTATCAGCGAATGAACGTCATCGACGGTAACAGCTCTTATAGCGCTGATGTCGTCCTCGATGGTGCGATACTGCTCTAAATATATCCAGTTAAAACCAAGGTCAATCAGCCGGCCCATTGGCAGCTCATTCTTTATTACCAGTGCACTTAAAATCTTATTTTTTGCCTTTCTTAATTCGTCATTGGTTATGCCGCTTTCGGTAAGACTACGGAAAATACCCCTGACGGTATCAAGCACTTTGCAGACATTGCCGGCGCTGCATCGGATATAACTGCAAAATGCTCCTGTCCCATCCATAGCTCCAAATTGCATCGTTGCTGCTTCTGCTAATGCCTTGTCAACCAGCTCCCAGAAAAATCTTGACCCGACATCGTCACCGACGATAACGCCTAAAAGCGAAGCGGCGAACCTCCTCGTGTCTTGAGCCGACACACCGGGGCTCATAAGGCATATATGTTCGCGAGCCAGGTTTGATTTTTCAACTCTTTCTTTCTTTTTGCTGCCTTCCCAGTGTTCCAGCTTTCTGCCGGCAACCTGCTTTTGCCACTTGCTGCAGGGACTTTCAGCAATCGAGCAGATTTGGTCCCAGTCAAAATTACCCGCACACGCCAGCACCATATTGTTCGGTGCATAACGCCTGGCGAAAAAGGAGCGCATCTGTTCGGCCGTCAGATTATCTATACTTTCCCCACTGCCTAAAACGCTGTTCCCGCAGGGATGGCCGTCGAAGTGCAGACTTCTGCATCTCTCCATAACATCAAAGCTCGGCAGGTCCTTATACATTGCAATTTCTTCTTTGATTACATTTTTTTCAATATCGAAATCTTTATCTCTAAGGGCCGGCCTCATCAGCTCTATCCACAGCCCCGTTACCTCGGCCAGGTATTCCGGCAAAACAGCAGCATAAAAGACGGTATTTTCCTCACTGGTGGCAGCGTTGAATTGTGCACCTGTTCTATCGAATGCCTCATTGACTTCAAACGCACTTAGTCTTTCGGTGCCCTTGAACAGCATATGTTCCAGGAAATGCGACACCCCGTTTATCTGTTTGGGCTCATCACGGGCACCGCTCTTGACAAAAAAACCCACCACTGCCGATTTGGCGGATTTATTAACTTCCCCGATTAAACTTAAGCCGTTCGCCAGTTTCTTCTTCTTAAATTCCATACTTTACTCTGACATTTTTAGTTTTGAATTCTCAATTGTTAGTTAACTCAAAACTCAACACTAAAAACTCAAAACTTTACTTCTTTCGGGCCTATTGTTACTACCGTAAAATCTTTGAACTTGTTATTCCGCAGAAAACCCAGAACTGAATCAACGCTGGTCTCTTCGATTTTACTCTTAATTTCATCCAGGCTTCGAACTCTGCCCAAGATGTAGTAGTCGCTTCCAATTCCCCCGGCCCGGCTGCTGGACGATTCGCTTTGCAGAATTAGTGAGCTTTTTAATCCCACTTTGGCCCGCTCGATTTCTTCTTTGCTGATTTCAACACTTAGCCGATTGAACTCGCCGATTATCACATCGAGTGTTTCCTGACCCTTTTCCGGCGTCGTCCCTGCGTAGCACATTATACCAGCCGCACTTTTGAGACCGTGGTACCGCGCCCCTATTGCGTAGCACAGACCTCGTTTTTCTCTTACCTCTGTAAATAATCTGGCACTCATCCCGCCCGAAAGAACTGATACCGCCACCCTCGCATTGTAGTAGTCCTCATCGGCTGGTTTAACCGTCTCGGTCATCAGGCCGATGTGCACCTGCGCACCATCGTTATGCAGATGCGTATATTTACTTGATGCTGGATGCTCGATGCTGGATGCTCGATGCTGGATGTTGGTATCGAGAATCGAGAATCGAGAATCGAGAATCGAGACAATAGCATCGAAGTCGTATTTGCCGGCAACCGCAAAAATCGTCTGCGACAGATTGAAGCGGTTCTTTATAATCGCTCTTGTACTCTGGGCCGTCAAAGCCTTCAATTCGTCGATATGCCCTACAACACTGCGCCCCAGAGGACTCGGATAAAATTGCTCTCGAAGTTCGAGCATGACCTTTTGCCGGGGGTCATCGTCTAAAGCAAGCACACCATCAATTGCTAATTGCCTGGCTAATTCAAACTGGTCTTCTTTCAAGCTGGCTTCAAGTATAATATCAGCGTATAAATCTAAAGCTTGCGATAAGTTGTTGGCTTCCAGGGCCGCCCCAATGGTTATATGGGAGCTGCCGACCCCGCCTGCGCGATGCAGACCCAGCCCGTCGAGTGCGTCACCGAGTTGCCTGCTGTTTTTATCGCCGGCACCTCTGAAAACCCAGTCGGCGATAACACTCCCGGCACCGCAGCAGCCCTCCGGCAGCAAAGCCTCTCCAGCCGGCAGCATAAAACCAAACGCCACCGACTCAACCGCCTCCATCGGCTCGCCGAAAAGGACCATCCCGTTCTTCAAGATACATTTGTCAAATCTTTCCGCCATCCAAACATTCCTTTTTTATCATTCCCGCGAAAGCGGGAATCCAGAGTATTTAGCCCCGAAATTTATTGCGGGGTTGTTTAGCCGTCGCCGGCACGGCGACGCTTTATTGTCATTCCCGCGAAAGCAGGAATCTATCTTAAATATCCACAAAAAGGAGGGCGGATTTTACCAATAAGCAGGGATGTTTTCAACTGTGAATTGAATTTTCAGCAAAAAAACTCTAAATATTGGAGGGTTGTTGCCAATAGCCGAAAAAAGCGAACGCAATACAAGATACACACAACGCAATACGAAGTTAGTGAATCCCGAGTTCACTTATCGAGTCCAAGAATCGAGTATAGACGAGTATTGCGAAATAGCCTAACAAAAAAGTAAAGACAATAACTAAACTTGTGACCACGACCTTGGTAATTATTTTATAACGCGGGTTGAACCACACCAGCGATAGGGCAAGTGGACCTAAGCACACCAGAGCAATTACGACGGCAGACGTGGTAAAGTACCATTTTCCTTTCGGCTTGCTGGGGTCATCAAGAAACTCGCCGCAAAAACGGCACTTCACGGCCTCATCCTGAATTTCCTCTGCGCAAAAGGGGCACTTCTTCATAATACGCACTGCGTTTATGCTACGGCGGCCTCCTCTTCAACCTCGTCGAACCCACCGAAGCTCACGCTTATCTTCTTGCTCACCCCCCGTGTTTGCATCGTTATCCCGAACAGCACGTCCGCAATGCTCATCGTGCGCTTGGCGTGAGTGATTATTATAAACTGCGAATCCTTCTCGAATTCACGAATCAGCATATTGAAACGCTCATTATTTGCCTCGTCCAGTGCAGCGTCAATTTCGTCAAGGAAGCAGAACGGCGACGGCTTTGTCTTGAAAACCGCAAACAAAAGGGCAATTGCAGCCAGCGCCTTTTCACCGCCGCTGAGCAATGATATGCTCCTTGTCCCCTTGCCGGGCGGCCGGGCTATTACTTCTATACCTGCTTCGAGGATATCTTCGGCATCTTCAAGAACTACATCGGCCTTGCCCCCACCGAACAGCTTGCGGAAAATCTGCTGGAAATGGACCCTGATTTCTTCGAAGGTCTCCCTGAATTTCTCCCTGCTCTTTTTGTTAAGCCGGCTTATCAATTGCTGTAGACTAACTCGGCTTGTGTTCAGGTCTTCAACTTGATTACTTAAAAAGTTGTATCGTTTCTCGAGGCCTTCCTGCTCATCTATCGCGTCCAAATTTACATTGCCGAGCCGTTCGATTTTGCTCCGAAGCTCAGCTATTTCTTCTCTTACCTTGTCCCAGTCAACCTCTTCGTCCCTGTAATTTTCGTAGGACTGGACCAGGTCAATCTGTAATTCCTCTTGCACTCTTTCAACCAGCGTCTGTGTCCTTACCTCTAACTGGCCCAGTTCTATTTTAAGCTCGCTTATTTTTTGCTCGGTTTCGCCTTGCTCAGTTCGTTTCTGACGAATTAGACGTTCTGTTTGTTTTTGTTCTTCGAGCAGCTTTTCTATTTCTTTATGCAGCTCCCTGCTGCTTTCCTGGTTCTTTTCTTTTTCGACGAACAGCTCCGACACCACCGCTTCGCAGTTAAGAATGTCCCTCTGTGAATTTTGGATTTCGGATTTCGAATTTCGAATTTCTCGCTGTGCCGCCTCAGTAGCCATCCGGTTTTCTAACATCTGGCTTTGCAGACTTACAATTGTTTGCTTCAGTGCCTTGCGGTGTTCGGTAATCTGACCCAGGGCAACTCTTAAATCCGTAAGCCGGCTCGTCTGCATCTGTTGTTCAGCTTTTTGTTCGGCGTATTTTGCCTCAAGCTCTGCTATATGAGACGTTCGCTCGCTATTTACCGCCTCCAGCTCCTGCAATTTCTGCTTCGAATCGTATTCCTTCTGCACCGATTGGGTGATCTGTTCTTCCAGCAGGTCGATTTCGCCGGCTATCAATGGCTGCTCATCTCTCAGCCGCTTTATATTTTGTTCTATTACGCCGAGCTTTGAGCTCACCTGCATCTTTTCCGTATTCGCTTCATAAACAGCCGTTCGCAGGTCCTTACACAATTTAGCCAGATGTTCGTTCACCTGTTCATTTTTCTTAATTTGTCCTTCGGCCGCCTCAATCTCACCTGTAATATTGGCGATGGTCTCCTGCAATTGACGCAGTCGGCTTTTGCGTGATATCAAACCCATTGTTTTCCCTAAAGGCCCGAGGGTTATCGCCCCGTCAGCGCTTAACGATTCGCCCTTTAGAGTAACAAATTTATACCCATCTCCTGTGCTTTTGGCTAATTCAATTGCCGCATCGATTGAGTCAACGATTATCGTTTTGCCTAACAATTTCCAGACTAATGGTGCGTATTTGCTCTCATATTTTACGAATTCAACGACCCTGCCCATAACGGGCGGCAGTTTCGACAAATCTTTTTTGTCCACGAACGGCTCTATTTTATCCATACAGATGAAATTCGCTCTGCCTTCGAGTCTTTCGATTGTTTCCGTATCGGCCAACAGTCTGTTTGTGTTGTTGATTACCAGGGCGTCGGTTTTGCCCTCAAGGGCGGCCTCAACGGCATTTGCATATTTGACATCGGCCGCAATCATATCTGCCACTATTCCTTCGATGTAATCTAATTTATTGACTGACCGATTCGCTAAAATGCTTTTAACACCCGTATTAAGCCCCTCGCGTCTTCCCTCCATATCCGTCAATATCGCCAGCTCGACGCTCAGTGCGCTTCGTGCCTCGCGGCTCGCGGTTAATCGCTTGTTGTCCGTTGCGAGCAGGCTGTTGATTTCTTCTGTTTTGTTGCGTTTGGTTTCTAAATTCTGTGTCAATTCACCTAACACTTTTTCGATATCGTTCAAGCGGGCCTTGTGTTGCGCCTTTTCGGTAAGCAGCTTTTCAAGTTCCGTGCAGGCACGTTCCGCCCGGCTGGCAAGACGGTCCTTCTGACCGGATAAATTGTTGCGATAAACTGAAATGCTCTGGATTTCGTTATGAAGTTGCGCCGTCCTTCTGACTATATCGATAACGCCTGATTTCTCATCTTCCAAATCCGCCTCGAGCGAGCCACATTCGGTGTTTATTTCCTCGATGGCTTTTTGGATTTGCGAGACGGCCTGGCTTTTCTCTTCGAGCATCTTTTCGCAGTTTGCCAGCTCGCTGTTGTATTGTGCTGAATCTGCTGTAAAGAGGTTTTTCTGCTCCTGCAGTTTTTCGACTCTCTCACCTGCCGAGTCCTTTCTTTGCTGCAGTTCTGTAATTCTCGTTCGCAAAAATTCAATTCGTTGAAGCTGCTGCTCGATTTTGCTCTCAACGGCAACAAGGCAATTGTCTGTATGGCTTAGTTTATGCTCCGCTTCTATTTTCTCTTCGCCCAGTTTGCTCATCAGGGCGTCATTCTTTGCTACCTCCGCTGCCAGCCGCCCCAACTGTTCCTCTACCTGCTCAAGAGCAATTTTCTTCTCTCCAAGTTGCGTCTTTATCTTGTGATATTCAACCAGCGAGTAATTGACCTGCAGCTCCTTGAGCCTTTGGCTGTATCGCAGGTAGTTTCGCGCTTTACCCGCCTGAAGTTTCACACTTCGCAGTCTCTTTGTCACTTCGCCCAGGATATCCGCAAGCCGCAGCAGGTTTTGTTCCGCATGTTCCAGTTTACGAAGTGCCTCTTTCTTGTGCGCTTTATACTTGCTTATGCCCGCCGCTTCTTCGAATATAACCCTTCTGTCTGTTTTCGATGCGCTTAATAACTGCTCAATCTGTCCCTGCTCAAGAATCGAGTATGCTCTGGCGCCTATGCCGGTGTCCATAAATAGTTCTCGGACATCTTTCAATCGGCAGATTTTATTGTTTATCCGATATTCACTCTCCCCGCTCTTGTATATCCGCCGTGTAATTTGCACCTCGTCGGCCTCAATTGGCAGCTGTCTCGTCCCGGTTCCATCGGAATTGGAGATAAATAAGTTCACTTCAGCTGCGCCGAGAGGTTTTCTGCTGCTGCTTCCGCTGAATATCACATCAGCCATCTGCCCGCCTCGCAGGCTCTTGACACTTTGTTCCCCGAGTACCCACTTTACCGCATCGACGATATTGCTCTTACCGCAGCCGTTCGGTCCAACAATGGCGGTTATAGACGAATCGAAAGCAAATTTTGTTTTGTCGGCGAAACTTTTGAATCCATCAAGAACGATTTTTTCAAGTCTCATTTTTTTTACCCTGCTGGTAGTGTGTTGTCATTGCGAGGCCTGCGATTACTCCAATTAGTCATTGCGAGCGCAGCGAAGCAATCCCTTCTTCCGCCTGGGTGGCACCCTCAAACTTGTTTGGGGGTGATTCCACCACTCATCTGTCCTCTGTCGTCCGTCCTCTGTCGTCTGTCGTCCGTCCTCTGTCGTCCGTCCTCTGTCGTCCGTCCTCTGTCGTCCGTCCCCTGTCCTCTACACCCTGTCATTGCGAGGCCTGCGAAGCAGGCCGTGGCAATCTCAATATTTAGCCGGCGGTTTTACCGCCGGTTAACGCAATACGCAATACGATATACGCAATACGATATTATTATCGGCCGAGGGTCTGTTTTCTCTTGACAATTAGTCGATTTTTGGTAAGGGCCCAGCCCGAAACTCTGCTCTTACAGCGCCTTTATCGCACATCTGCTTCAAAAGGGCTATCATATCAGCGTATGAAACGCCCAAGCCGAGGTGTCCTTCCGCAGCTTTTTTGATGGGCTCTTCGCAGAGTGTTCGAATAATATCGCCGAGTTCAAAAGTGCTTTTCAATTGCACTATTACGCTGGGCCGCTTGGGGTGTTTGCGCATTATTGAGACATATTTTTGCCCGGCCGGTGCATTTATTGTTATATTGCCGTCTGATGACTCCACAAAAATATTGCGCTGGCAGGATATCGGCGCACCGAATAACACAATTCGGGGCTGACCACTCCGAGAAACGAAAATCGTCGTGTGTTTCGTTTGTGCGATTTCTTCAAGATAAAAATTATGCGCAACGAGCGTTTGTGTTACGGCAATATCGTCTAATTTCCGCAGTTGCTCGTATGCAGCCAATCTGATTGCAAAATCTTCGTCCCGCAGCAGTCGTTGTGATATCGCAGCCGCAGCAGTGCGCCTCGCCGCCGAGGTGATTGCCTCCAGCGCCTCGATGCGATAAGCCGAACCTTTATGCATTGCTATCTCCCTGAGCGTCTCCAGACCAATGTCACTGCCCAGATTGAGCGTACATCTGGCTGCTCGCAGACGAACCTCCTCATCGGACGAATTCAACAGCGCAGCCAGCTTGCTAAGACTTTCGTTGCCTATCGCCTCAAGAGCAATTTCGCCGGCATACTTGTCCTTGGAAACAGCAAGCTTTCTAACAAATCTCTTTATTCTTTCTCTGGTGATTTCCCGCGTTTCAAAAAGATACGTTGCCTTGACTATCGAGACGAACCTTTGTTTTTGTTCTTTGTATTTAGCCGGTACTTTCAATACAATCTGCCACTCGTTTACCGCTTTGGCCATATCGTCCCAGCGTCCGTTTAAGCGGTCGCGAATACGGGCTGCGGTTCTATAATCCGGACGCCGAAGTGCCAGCCATACCCTGTAATCATCAAGCACCGTCCCGCCGGCCAGGACATATCCATTTTTTTTATCTGTTCCGGAAGTGCTGATTGTATTTATGAAGACAGGACCTTTTGCCGCAGCCAGAACTTTTGTAGTTATGCCGAGGCCGCCTGCTATCTTAAGCTCAGCGTCATACAACCAGCCGCCTTCCAGAGAAGTTGTTTGCGTACCCGGCAGGGCAGCTACTCGTACATCGAAGTATTGGTTTTTCGAAGCTGTTGCCGGTATCAGCCCGTGCACTAATACTACAGCGGTATCGCGACTGCTAATAAATTTTTCAACGTCTATTTTGGCCTCGGGCAATTGCGTCAGGATATATTTTGTAAGATATGCTCTAATCTGTGGCGGACATTCCGCAGAACCTGTCCCGTTAAGACCGGCTACCATCCCGTACCCTTCGACGAGGATTGATTCAAGTGAGAACACCTCGACCAGCGACCCTATTGTAGGGCCTAAATCTATATCGGGTGCGAGTTCTTTACCGACCGGCTCACCACAGCCGGCTATCAAAAAACCGATAAGCAGTATGCTTGTTACACAAACCGTTTTTATACTCCGGATATCCATAGAAATAAACACCACAAAAAAACCGTTTTCTATTTACTATTCGTACTAAATACGCATCCTCTTCAATAGTAAATAGAAAATAACAAATAGTCAATATCGAAGATCCGGCGTCTTTTTGACGGAGTAAATAGTAAATTGTTCACTCGCCGATTATCTGGCAGATGACCGTTCTTGTTCTCGACCTCGTATCGAAATCTACTAAGATAATTTGCTGCCAGGTACCGAGCGTTAATCGGCCGTCAACGACAGGCACGCTCAAAGAAGGCCCCAAAATCGAAGCCCGCACGTGGGAATGACCGTTATCGTCGTGCCAGGTCTCTTCGTGCTCATACCGGGCGTTTCGCGGTGCGATTTTCTCAAACGCCGCTGCTATATCGTAATTAACTAGCCCCGGCTCATATTCCGTAGTCGTAATCCCTGCCGTCGAGCCGACATTGAAAAGCGTAACGGCTCCCTCTCTAATACCCGATTGTGCCGCTGCCTCGCTGACCTGCTCGGTAATATTGACTATATCGCAGTTACCTTTTGTTTCGACCTTTATCTTTTCCGTCTTAACCATATTGCAAAGTATACCACCAAAGGTGGAGTATTGCAACCATCCCCGATTAGCCCCGACCCCTGCCTGTCCGCCGAAGCCTCGGCGAAGGCGGATGGTCGGGGTCCCTGCAGTCGGCGTCTTTCCCGTCATACAAAATACACTTGCCTTTTCCCACTCTTGATGGTACTATTGTCCTAAATCTGGCTATAACAATGCCTATGGAGAAACACCCAAATGTCTAACGCGCCGCCCAGAGTTACAGAACTTATCGAAACGTTTGACCATAACATCGACGCCCACAACGACTGGCCAATGAAATAGTTCGTGAGAGAGTACTTGGAGGTCATACAATATGAAGACTTTCTCAATTGCGTTAAGAGCACTGCTAATCATAATATTGGCTGTCAGCGTGTGTACCGGAGGTTGTGCCGGTACAAAACTTGGATCGCCGACAAGGGTTGCGGTTTTAACGTACAATATCTACCACGGCGAGGACGCCGATGGAGGTTCGAATCTGGATGCCGTTGCCAGGATAATAAACACGCTGGAACCCGATCTTGTTGCGCTTCAGGAAGTCGACAAAAAGACGACACGCGCCAAAGGGCTCGACCTGACGGCCGAATTAAGCAAACGCACCGGCATGCAGGGAGTGTTTGGCAAAGCTATGGACTACGCCGGTGGTGGGTATGGAGAAGCCGTTCTTTCCCGCTATCCTGTCCTCTATACGAAGAATAACCCGCTGCCGCACAGCGCTAAAGCTGAGCCGCGAACCGCCCTGGAAGTTCAGATAGAACTGCCGAATGGAGCGAAAATAGCGTTTGTAGGTACGCACTTGGATCATCTGCGGGACCAGAGCAATAGGATGATGCAGGCAAGCCGTATCAGGGAGTTGTACGAGAATTATGACCTTCCGATAGTCTTGGCGGGCGATCTGAACGCGGTTCCAGGCAGCGACCCAATCAATCTTCTCAGCCGACAATGGTCTTATGCCGCCCAAGGTAATCCGCAGCCGACAGCTCCTTCCGTCAGGCCAAGAAGAAAAATCGACTACATTATGTACAAACCGAAGGACCGATGGAAGGTAGTGGAGGTACGGGTGATAGATGAGAAAGTTGCCTCAGATCACTGCCCGGTGTTCTCGGTGCTGGAGCTGCTGCCGGACGGCGAGGGCAAGAAACGCTAATCGCGGCGGCTGGCCAATAAAAAACCAAAGTCGAAACTTCGCCCGTAGGGCCTCCACAATTTTGCATTTTACACTCGCCTGTCAGAAGCGAATCTCACGATTTTAATTTTTGCATTTCCCTCCCCCAATAGTCAACCAAAATCAACCCCAAAAGCTTGTCCTGCCTGTCCCGTCCCAAATAGGCTTCTCCCGTCATTTGGTGCGGGGAGCAAAGCCGAAGGATCAAAAACCTCCAATTCTGCCCCAACCACCAAGAATCGAGCATCCAGCATCGAGCATCGAGCGACAAGCGACGAGCAACGACCTAAAATCCGCGTCAATCTGCGTCTAAAAAATTTGTGCTAATTCGTGGCTAAAACAAAGTTCGCTTAATCCTGTTATTTTGTCTAAAAAAAATTTCAAAAAATTTTATTTTTTTTAGCTTATTATATTGACGATATCATTATTTAGGTTAAAATAGCATATTGGTGGCCAGGTAGAGGACGTATGATGATATCTGACCGCTGATTTGTTCTGTAAATACAGGAAAGCTCTTTGACAAGTTAACAGTTAAGCCAAATTTACCCCGTTAGAAAGAAATTTCTAATTGGGGAAAGCAGCGAAAGTGCAGTTGTTGTGACGGGATACGCCCAATCACAGCTACCTTAAACTTGTCCCCGCGAAAGCGGGGAACTATTTTCAATTCGGCACTTTCGGTGCGTATGCCAAAGTGTTGAGCCTTTATTGACGATATCCACCCTTCTTGCTTTCGCAAGAAAGCAGGGGGGAGGATTCGACGATACAAATTGAAGGGTTTGATCCTGGCTCAGAACAAACGCTGGCGGCGTGGCTAAGACATGCAAGTCGAACGGACCATTAATTTATTAATGGTTAGTGGCGTAAGGGTTAGTAATGGACAGGTAACGTACCCTGTGCTCCGGAATAGCGTCGTTCGCTTTCGGGCGAGCTTCCGAAAGGGGCGGTAATACCGGATAATATCATTTGTTGATGGGCGAATGATCAAAGATTTATCGGCATAGGAGCGGCCTATCTCCTATCAGCTTGTTGGTGAGGTAACGGCTCACCAAGGCAATGACGGGTAGCGGGACTGAGAGGTTGGCCCGCAACATCGGGACTGAGACACTGCCCGGACCTCCACGGAGGGCTGCAGTAACGAAT
>JAUVYQ010000007.1 GCA_030603035.1 Phycisphaerae bacterium
AACCACGGATTTTTCGTATTGCGTATGTCGTATATCGTATGTCGTTAGAGGAGGCCAAGGTTGGGATTTCTCAATTGACGGATTAGAAAATTTTGGGTAGTGTATAGCCACAGATTTCACAGATTTCAGGATTTTTATTAACCGCAGAGATTTTTTTAGACAGGATAACAGGATTAGGCGGATTTTATTTGGCCACGAATTTCACGAATTTTTTAGACGCAGATTTTCGCAGATTGACGCTGATTTGTTTTTAGCCAGCTTGGTGTTCTCGGCAAGGTCTGTTCTGAAAGCGAGCTTTCGCCGCAGAGACTTGCTGTCGTCCACAAGGCCATCGAATGGCCTTTTTCAGAAGCCAGCTAAAAAGGGGGTTCAATTGATTCCTGATTATTGATTATTTATTTTGGCGGGAATTGCGGGATTATTTAGCCACAGAGAACATAGAGGCCTCGCAAATAATTTAATGCATGATCCGGAAACTGTTTCGCACAGCAGCAAGTATAACCTACTGGCTAATTAGATCACGATAATCACGAGCTCTCTTTAACCGTTTTTCGTCATCCAGCTGATCCTGTACTTCTGTAAACATTGTTTCTACCCATCGCCTATATCTTGTCATCTCAGGATGTCCAGACCTAAGTTTTTCAAATTTAGCTTTACAATTCACTTCAAAATGTTCTGACCAGAACTCCTCACTTTTTTTGTTGTCATAGCCTAAAAACCATTGATAATCACCGAGGCCAATTGAACCACCTCGCTTATCTATAGTAATAGAAACTCTGACAAAAGGATTAGTCAAAATAAGTGTCCTACTGTATTTCGATGTTATAAAATCAACTTTTGTTTTTGGAGGTATGGTCATTTTTTTAATGAAATATCGCTTTGAAAAACTTGAAAGCAATTGGTGAAAATTATCGTTGTTGTCTAAGGTTTCCAAGAAATCTTTCCATTCCAAGCTATTATAATCTGGAGTTGGCTTAATCGGAGAAACACTAGATGTAAATGAACTGCCTCTCCGAACAGAATTGATCTGAATATCCCACGAGTCAACGTACATCCAGAAGAAACGAGAAAGTAACTTAATAAAAACCAAATCATGATAGAATTCTGTAATCTTATTCATATCTTTATTAAATACAGCTTTGTTCAATTCTGGATCTTGTTCAATACGATTGCTTATGAAATTTAGAAGTATGATGTTAAATTGACGCCCCCCAAACCTATGTTCATCCCTACAATGTTCATCCAAAGGTCTTTTATCTGATTTGTGGAAAAATAATGTTGAGATGAATTGCAGATCAACGCTTTCGCTTTTGAGACTAAACCATATCGTGAACAATGCTCCCACCAATACAATAGCGATCCCTGGTATAACTTTTGAGCGTAATGCCTCTGAATTTCTATTTTGAAACCCAACGTAGACCCCAACCCCGAATAAAACAAACATACATACTACAACTATAATTGAAATACTTCTCATGGCGATACCTCCATTGCTAAAAAGATAGATTTATTCAAAAGATACCCCTGTCCTATCTTTATTTGCCGTATCCTTACAATCAAAACAAAATTTGAGTAAATCCGTGTCAATCTGTGAAATAATCTGTGGTTTCTTACCCATTCTCCACGATTTTTATTTCTTCTTTGGTTAGGTTGTAGAGTTCGTAAACGAGCTTGTCGATTTGGTTATCGGCGGTGTTGATTTGTCTTTGGATTCGGGTTTTTTCGGCTGGGACTTTTGCTTTTGTCAGCCGTTTGTGTAAATCCAACATCCGGTCAACAAGCTTTACTATTCTGTCATGTTTTGCAACATCATCAGGATTATTAAAATCAATTGTGCGAATGGGAATATCTATCAGAGGTTCTCTATCAACCTGTAGCATATCACCTTGCATCTTGCCCTTATGCTTAAGCCAATACATAACCAATCTTGAATTTAGAAGGCCTGTCAGATACTTCAGATTGATGTCTTTAGGCTTGAGCACAAAAAATGTCTGTGAAACATAGCAAGGAAAATCGGTATATGTAAAGTGGGGCTGGGTTGTTTTTCTAAGCGATATAATTTTCTCACCTGTAAAAAACCGTTCTTTACGCGCTCTGTGAAGACCATACGGTTTATTATCTGATGTTATCACTTCTTTGAACTGGTCAAGGTGTTTTCTAATATTGGGCATCTCACGGATTCGCTGCAAAGCTTCTCTATTAGTGTAGATTACCCATAATTTATTTGCAGGGTTGCCGTAATATTGCCCCAACTCTTCAGTTGTATAAAACGGCCTAATATATTTCGATTCCCTTTTGTTGAGTTTCATTGCTTTTTTCTCGGCGTCTGACAAAGTAAAAATTCCATCGCCGACATTAATTTCTTTGCCCTTAAGTTTGCTCAAATGTTTCGATATTACAAAATACTGAGGCAATACGATTCCTTGTGCAATTTCACTTTGCGTAAGTCGATAATGTCCTTTCTTGCGGATTTTATCAAGAATTTTGAGAGCTTGAGCATTTACAAAAGTAAATACAGCACCTTTATCGGAGGCTTCTATTTTGGTTGTAAATGAGACCCCAATTTCAGGATCAACATTTTCTTTTTCCAAAAAGTTGACCAAACCGGTTTCTGTCATTCTCCTAACATTTAATCGCTTATATTTTGTTTCTCCACGGTTAGCTTCACCAGTCTTTTCAAGTAGATATATCATTGTTTGAATACTTGTATTCTGAAAAACCATATAGCTACCAAAATCGGAAAAACTTTTGAGGTTGGACTCAGATAATATCTTTTGTCGTAATTTACTTGCACCATAGTTTGTAATCCAGTTATTCGGAGCAATGAAACTATGTAATCCCCCTTTGTTAAGCAAATCTAGAGACCAACAAGCAAAAATATACCATAAATCCATTTTACCTTGATAGTATTTATAAAGCCGTGTTCCGCGCAAATCATGGAATGGTTGACGGTACGTATATTCTTTCAAATACGGTGGGTTTCCGATAATGGCGTTGAAGCCGGGGTTTTTGTTTTTGAAGATATGGGGGAATTCGGCTTTGTAGTCGAAGGGGTTTATTCTGCGATATTCTTCCGGGTCGATTGAGTCGGGGTCTTTGCCTTCGTAGAAATCAGGGCCGATGAGGGAGTTGCCGCACTTTATGTTGTTGCCGAGGTCGGGAAGCGCGCGTTCGTGGAATATTTTATAGGTTTGGCCGATGGTTTCGCTGGTCTCACCTTCAAGGACTTTCAGCAGCAGCGAGAGTTTTGTTACTTCGACGGCCTGTGAATCGATATCAACGCCGAAGATGTTATTTAGCAGTATCTTTTTCTTTTGCGCAATTGTTAGATACCACTGGCCACCCTTACCCTGATAAATTTTCTTTGGGTGTTTGGTTGGGTTGTTGCCAACGTACCAATCGCGGTGGTGATTTAAAAGATGTGTATAAGCTGCCAAGAGGAACGAGCCTGAGCCGCAGGCGGGGTCTAATATGCGCAAGTTTGATATTTGTTTGGGGGTCAGGGGTTTGCGATTTGCGAATTTCTCCGTCAAACAGACGCCGGATCTTCGAGATTTACGATTGTCGATTGAGGGTTGAGATTGCCGCGTCGCCTGCAAAGCAGGCTCCTCGCAATGACATTCTAAAAGTTTGCCGACGGTGTTTTTGACGATGTAATCAACGATGTAGGCGGGGGTATAATAGACGCCGCCAGCTTTTTTAACTTCGGGTTTTTCCTCAACAACCGCTCTGTGGCCAGGGGTTATGCGAATTACCTTACCCAAAAACTGTTCATAAACATTACCAAGTATTTCAGCCGGCAGAACTGAGAATACATATGGGCATTTAGGATAATAAAGGGAGCGAATAATCCAGCTAACTGGGGTATCATCAACGATAAGATTTAGCGTAAGTTCGTCCGGGTCTTCGGCACGGCCCTTTTCGTGGCGAAAATGAAAGAGGCCTGAGTTGTATTTTGCATCGGCCTGCCTGAAAAGCTGGCACAATCTGGGGTATATTTGGCGGCCGTTAGTTACGCCCAAAAGTTGTTGGTATCGCTCGATGCCTCTATCCTCGCACATCCGCAAAAACAGGATTCTGTCGATGGTGCGCTGAACAGCAAAGTTTATTTCGTGCTTAGACAGTTTTATGTTTCGCAGAGTAATAGTTCTGGCGAGCATCCTTCTCCATTCTTCGATTTCTTTAAGAAATTCGATATCGACGGTGGTTGTGCCGCGTTTTGCTTTCGTGGAAACAGCAAATTTATCGAAAGAGCCCTTTAGAATTGCATCTCTGCTAAAGATGCTTTCGATATCATGCCAATGGTCGATATATTCCTTGTAGGTGTAATACATAATTCTTGCGGTGGTGGCTTTGTCGGTTAACTTGGGACGTGTCTGGCAATCATAGACAGCAAATTCTTCAAAGTCCGTAAGGATTGAAAGGGGCAGCTTTGCGCTCCAGGCATAACGGCGGAGTTGGTAAGCTGGATTTGGGTCGGCTTTTATGTCGATGGACGGTTTTTTTGCTTCGACAAAAAACTTCCGAGTGTCACCTATTCGAAAGCAGTAATCTGGTGCCTCAGTCGCACCGCCTATTTTTATTGCGTCTTCGTGTATGACATCCTTGTAAGCAGGGGCGTAACCTCTTCTATTGGTTACATCCCAGCCGAGAGCTTCAAAGAAGGGGTCTATGAATTCACTGCGAACCTGAGCTTCATTGTACGGCTGTTTTTTGTAGGTTTCGATGTTGCGGTCGAACGTCTCGATAAGTTCTGCAACTCTTGGCGGTACGTTAGCCATTTGGGTGTTTCCCCATAGTCCTTGTTATAGTTAGATTCAGGGCAATAGTAGCATTAAGAGTGGGAAAGGGCAATGTTAGTTTTGAGTTTTTAGTGTTTAGTTTTGAGCTGGAGGGAGATTTCGGGGGTAAATAACAAGCAATCCTCACGTGGGCAACCCCACGTGAAACGTGGGGCTAAATACGCCGCTGGCAGAGCCAGCGGTTTTGGGTTGGTGGAATGACCCCATACTTATGTATGGGGAATAATTTCGCTTGACAAAGTGTTGGTGGTCGGCTATTTAGGCAGTTTTGAAACCAATTAAGTGCATAAATCATAGTGGAGTGCTTGACAGTGTTACCCAAGAAGAAGACCAGTAAGAGCAGAACGCACACTCGCCGCAGCCATCATCGATTGGGCGCGGTGAACTATTCGGTCTGTCCGAAATGTGACCACGCCAAGCTGCCGCACGCAGCGTGTGAAAATTGTGGTTATGTCAACCCGAAAATCACATTGAAGCTCGGCAAGGAAGAGAGCAAATAAAAATGCGAATTGCAATTGATGCAATGGGAGGTGACAACGCACCGGACGAAATTATCTCCGGGGTACTGGAATCGATTGAGCTGCTCAATGAGCATGACGAGCTGATACTTGTCGGCCCAAAGGAGAGAATAGAACCCCAATTGCCCTCTTTGAAGTCCCGTAAAGATGTTATCAGCGTGGTTGACGCCCCTGAATTTATCGGTATGGATGAACTGCCGATAGAGAGTCTGCGAAAAAAACGCAGGAGTTCAATTGCAGTTATGGCCAAAATGGCCAAAAGGAACGAGACTGACGCGGTCATTTCCGCAGGTAATACCGGCGCCTGTGTAGCTGCCTTCCAGATGAGGATGAGAAATCTCGCTGGTGTTAATCGGCCGGGAATAGCCGTGGTCTTTCCCACCTTTGAAGGGCCGGTGACAATATGCGATGTCGGCGCCAACATCGCCTGTAAACCCATAAATCTTTATCAATATGGGGCAATGGCAAGGATATATTCAAGGCATTTGCTCGGCATCGAAAACCCAAGGGTCGGGCTTATGAGCATCGGCCAGGAGGACGCAAAGGGTAATGAGGTCGTTAAAAAGGCGCGCGAGCTGTTGAAGTCCGATTCCAATATGAATTTCGTTGGGAATATTGAGGGCAGAGATATTTTCAAGGGTGTTTGTGACGTCGCGGTTTGCGAAGGTTTCGTCGGCAATGTGATTTTGAAACTGACCGAAGGAGTTGTTGACGGCCTGTTTAAGGCGATAAAACACGAGCTTATGGCAGAGAAGCTGCGGCTTGCTATGAAGTTTAGGCCTGTGATGAAAAGAATTTACAGCAAATATGACTATAACGAATACGGCGGTGCGCTGTTGTTAGGCGTTAACGGCACAGCGCTAATCTGTCACGGCTCAAGCCAGAGCAGAACGATAAAAAATGCCATCTTGGCCTCCAAAAAATACTACACCGAAAAAATAAACGAAAAGATAACTGAATACCTCTCAGGAACCTCTGTAAGGACAACGGATGAATCCCGTTAGACATTCCGAAAATATAAAAACAGGTATTTCCGATAAGGAAAAACTTTGCCAATATCCACATATGTCTAACGGGATGAACAAGCCAATTAACAATGCCCCCCCCACTTATCGCGCAGTTATCATCGGTCACGGCTCCTTCGTGCCGGCCAAAACACTAACCAATGATGACCTTGCAAAGATGGTGGACACCTCAGACGAATGGATTACCACGCGCACCGGCGTCAAGGTTCGACACATTACTGCCGACAACGAAACCACCGCATTTTTAGCCACGGAAGCCGCCAAAAGGGCCCTGGCCAATGCAAATCTCGATGCCGCCGAGCTTGAGCTTATTATTGTCGCAACCATTACACCGGAAATGGTTTTCCCATCGACGGCGTCCTTTGTCCAGCGCGCTCTGCAGGCAAAGAAAGCGTGGGTGTTCGATTTAGCTGCTGCCTGCAGCGGTTTTGTGTATGGTTTGTCCATCGTCCAGCAGTTCTTAGAGAGCAGCCGATTTAAAAACGCCCTTGTAATAGGGGCCGAGACCTTGACCAAGATTACCGACTGGAGCGACAGGACGAGCTGCATTCTTTTCGGGGACGGCGCAGGAGCCGTGGTGCTTGAGCGGCACAATGATGGGCGAGGTATTTTATACAGTACTATGTCTGCAGACGGCGACCGCTGGGAAGCATTGAACTGCCAGGCCTACGGCTCCCGCTATCCAGCCGCCAAGAAGTTAGACGACCCGAAAAAAATCTATATGGAAATCAAGGGCAGAGAAGTATATCAACAGTCTGTTCGACGCATCGTTGAAGCCTTTACCGAGTGTATGAATCATTGCGAATTGAGCATTGACGATATTGCGATGGTCATTTCACACCAGATGAACGCAAGGATTATCGAGTCTGCAGCGAAGCGGCTGAAACTGCCTGATGAAAAGGTGTTTTTGAATATCGCCGAATACGGCAATACGTCAGCGGCCTCGGTGCCTATTGCCTTTGATGAGTGCTTCAGGCAGGGTAAAATCAAGCAAGGCGATATTGTTATTTTCGTGGCGTTTGGCGCAGGATTGGCCTGGGGAGCAAACGTAATTCAATTTTAAGTATTTTATATTTAGCCCCCCAATTTATTGCGGGGTTATTTACCCGTCGCTGCCACAGCGACGCAATACGATGTACGACGGGTGGCAGCCTCAAGCGCAGCTTGGGGATGGCCCAGACGCAATACGAACTATGAAGACCGCTTTTTTATTTCCGGGACAGGGCGCCCAGGTTGTAGGAATGGGCGCCGAAATTGCTCGGTCTTTCCCCGCAGCGGCAGAGATTTTTGACAAGGCAAACAATATTGTCGGCTTTGATTTGGGCCGAATCTGTTTCGAAGGCCCGGCGGAGCAATTAAATACCACGGCAATTTCGCAACCTGCGATTTTCGCAACCTCTGCCGCCATATTAGAGGTTCTCAAGACAAATCCTGCCACGAGAGGCCTAACCGCCGACACAACCGCAGGTCTTAGTCTGGGCGAATACACCGCCCTTTATGCCGCAGGCGTAATTAGTTTTCAGGACGCTCTTATCCTGTGCGCCAAACGCGGACAAGCGATGCAGGCAGCGGCCGATGCCACCGAAGGCGCAATGGTTAGTATTATTGGCCTTGACCAAGTTAGTCAGCTTTGCGCCGAAGCCGGCGAGGGCGAACTTCTGGCCGCTGTTAATTTCAACTGCCCGAGACAAATCGTAATAAGCGGCAGTAAAGCGGCCTGCCGGCGAGCGGAAAAATTGGCAGAAAAGTACGGCGCTATAAAAGCGGTGCCGTTGGAGGTGGCCGGCGCTTTTCATACTGAAATGATGTCCAGTGCAGCAGATGCCCTTAAAGAAGCATTACAAAAAAGCCGGATTCAAGAGCCGTCTGATATCAGGATTATTGCCAATATTAGTGCTGAGTATTACCAGAACGCTAAAAAAATCGCGGAAGGCCTGATAAAGCAATTGACTTCCCCGATTCTCTGGCAAAAATGTATGGAACGACTTCTGGCTGATGGAGTTGAAAGGTTTTACGAAATCGGGCCGGGCAGGGTCCTGACAGGCCTTATGCGAAGAATCAGCAGAAAAACAAAGGTCATCAATGTAAGCACTCTGCAAGCTATAGAGAAGCTATAAATTCATATTTAGGTCGTTTGGCCATTTAGTTTAATTGGGAGTAAGATCGATGTCGGAAAAAAGACTGGCTATTGTAACCGGTGCCGCCAGAGGGATAGGCCGCGCAATTGTTCTTGAGCTGCTCAAGCAGGGCCGTGTCGTTGCCGGTCTCGATATAAATGCCGAGCAGCTCGGCGAGCTTGAAAACGTTGTAAAAGAAGCCGGCTTTACGGTTATAACCAAATGTGTGGATATAACCAATACAGGTGAGTTTACGGAAATACTTGAAGCTTTGTCTTCCGAATACGGCGGCATAGGTATTTTGGTGAACAACGCCGGCATTACTCGTGACGGCCTGATTATGCGAATGAGCGATGAGGATTTCGACAACGTCATTGCTGTTAATCTTCGAGCGGCCTTTGTTGCGACGCGGACGGTGATAAAATCAATGGTTCGCAACAAGTTCGGCCGCATCATCTCTCTTAGCTCGGTTTCCGGTGTGATGGGCAATGCCGGTCAAAGTAATTATGCCGCCAGCAAAGCAGGCCTTATTGGTCTGACCAAGTCGGTGGCGCGTGAGGTAGCGAAAAAGAATGTAACGGCCAATTGCGTCGCACCCGGCTTCATTGTTACTGAGATGACCGACATTTTGCCGCAGCCCGTCAAAGATGCTGCAAAGCAGTTGATACCATTGCGAAGGTTTGGCAGCGTTGATGACGTGGCCAGGGCCGTTGCATTTCTCGCAAGCGACCAGGCCGCCTATATCACGGGCCAGGTGCTTTGTGTGGACGGCGGTATGGCAATGTAGTCTCGTATTGCGTATAACGTCTTGTGAATAGTCGTTAATACGCCTGTCGGAAGCGTATCTATCGATATTTAGTCGTTAGTGGGTACCCCAAAAAAAAATAAAAAAATATTTGTTGACAACTGCTTTAGCAGGTATTATACCCGCCAAGATAAAAAATAACGCTACCAGTGATTAATATTAGTTACTGTTATCGGCGAGTGGTTTGGTTGTGAGGTTACAAAATAAATTCCTATTTGACCAGGGAGGAAAAACAAGTGAGTGTTGATGACGTAGACGTTCAGGCAATTGAAAACAAAGTGATCGACATAATAAGTGAACAAATGGGCACGGACAAGTCTGAAATAACACGTGAGACCTCATTTATTAACGATTTGAACGCCGACTCGCTGGATACGGTTGAGCTGGTTATGGAGTTTGAAGACGAGTTTGATATGAGTATCCCGGACGAAGAGGCCGAGAAAATCCAGACCGTCGGTGCCGCGGTTGATTACATCGTCAACATTGTACATTCCAAAAGCCAAGAGTAGCGAACAAGTTTAGTATGAGTAAACGGCGAGTCGTTATTACAGGCTTAGGTTGTGTTACCGCCTTAGCCGAATCCGTTGAAGGTCTTTTTACTGCGCTGTGCGAAGGTAAAAGTGGCGTTTCCACCATAGAATCCTTTGACACCACTGAATATCCGGTAAGGTTCGGCGGCGAGATAAAAGGTTTCGACGTAAAAAAATACGTTGACCACCGCGAAAGCAAACGAATGGACCGCTTCTCGCAGTTTGCAATGGCTGCGGCCATCCAGGCGATAAATCACAGCGGCCTGGATTTCTCCAGAGAAGATGTTTTTCGTGTCGGAGCAGTCGTTGGCACTGGCATAGGTGGCATACAGGAAATCGAACAACAGCATGAAAGGCTTTTGAAGAAAGGCCCAGGCCGCGTTTCCCCTTTCTGCGTCCCTCGCCTTATGGCCAACGCCGCCAGCGGCAATATTGCCATTCGTTACGGCCTCTGCGGCCCCAATTTTTGTGCCGTCAGCGCCTGTGCTTCCGGCAGTCATGCAATCGGAGAAGCGTTCTGCAATATTCTTGTCGGCCGAAGTGACGTTATGATAACCGGCGGGTCGGAAGCGGCTCTTACCCCGGTAGGACTGGCCTCTTTCTGCGCCGCCAGGTCATTGAGCACGCGAAATAATGACCCTACGGTGGCTTCGAGACCATTTGATAAGGACAGAGACGGTTTTGTCCTTTCTGAGGGCGCCGGCATTGTGGTTTTAGAAGAATATGAACGCGCAAAAAAACGCGGTGCAAATATATACGCCGAGCTTCTTGGCTACAGTGCAACCGATGATGGTTATCACATTACCGCACCAATGCCAAACGGTAAAGGTGCTACGACAGCTATGAAGCTCGCACTAATGGATGCGGGTATCGGACCGGAAAAAGTTGACTATATCAATGCACACGGCACAGGCACCGAGCTAAATGACATCACCGAAAGTATGGCTATCAGAACTGTTTTTGGTGGGCACGCATATAAATTGCCGGTCAGCTCGACCAAAAGCAGCCTCGGCCATCTGCTTGGCGCAAGCGGTGCCGTTGAGCTTATAGTATGCGTGAAAGCCATCAATGAATCCGTTATCCCACCCACTATAAACCTCGATAATCAGGACGAGCGATGCGACCTGCGGATGGATTTTGTGCCGCTGCAAGCTCGCCGGGCAAAAGTCAATATCGCGATGAGCAACTCATTCGGCTTCGGGGGCCATAATGCCTGCCTGGTCGTCGGAAAAATTTAGCACACCTCCATCGTGATTTGAGTTTTGAGTCCATAGTTTATCCCCCAAATTTATTTGGCGGTTTGTTTAGCCGTCGCCGGCACGGCGACGCAAGACACTGTCATTCCGAGCGCAGCGAAGAATCTCTTGTTTCGGCCGACGAGACCCTTCGCTGAGTTTATCCTCAGCAAAGCGAAGGACTCAGAGTCTGGCCCGAGCTTGCCGAGGGAGTGACAATTTTGAGATAGTTTCTAAATAGCTTGAAACAATATGCACCCTGGTTATAATTCTTGAGATGAACATAGTCTGGGCTATTATACTTCTGGCCGGCGGGCTGGTAATATTATGGAAATCTGCCGACCTGCTGGTGGCAGGAGCGGTTGCGCTGGCACAGCGTCTCGGCGTAAGTCCCCTTGTCATCGGCCTGACCATCGTAGCTATGGGTACTTCGGCGCCCGAGGTGGCCGCCAGCATTGCCGCTGCTGTCCGAGGTGCTGGGGATATGGCCATCGGCAACGTCTTCGGCTCCAATATTGCCAATCTCGCTCTTGTCGGCGGCCTGGTCGCCCTTATTCGGCCGCTCAGGATTCAATTGCGAACGCTGCGCCGCGAGATACCTGTGATGCTGCTGGTGGGGCTGTTACTTTGGCCTGTTTTGCATAATTCACACTTGTCACGCTCGGAAGGTCTTGCTCTGCTAAGCGTATTTGCGGGGCTCATTCTCCTGACGGTCTATACGGCAAGGAAAGACACAAAAAGATTAGCCACGGAGGGCACAAAAAAGAATGAGGAAATGGATTCCCGCTTGCGCGGGAATGACATAAAGAAGAGTATAGTCTTCGTCGTTATTGGATTGGCAGGATTGGCGTTGGGCGCAGAGATGGCCGTTCGAGGGGCCGTCGTTATCGGCGGGCGCATTGGTTTGAGCGACGCTGTTATTGGCCTGACTATTATCGCGTTTGGGACTTCTCTGCCGGAGCTTGCAACCTGCGTGGTAGCTGCTCTCCGCGGCCAGCATGATATTTCCATTGGCACTTTGGTAGGCTCCAATGTTTTTAACGCCCTGCTTGCTGTTGGCATGGCGGGAGTTATTCGGCCGTTTGAACTTGTGGGTCGGCTGGCAGGGGTGGATTATTGGGTTATGGTTATCATCAGCGCTGCATTTGCAGGTGCAGCCCTAATCGGCCGACGGTTCATTAGTCGTGCCAGCGGTGCATTGCTGCTCTGCGGGTATATCGCATATATGGTGTATTTATTAGCGTTTAGCAGGTAGCGTACAGCGGATAGGGCAAAGCTAAAAGCTTAAAATGGAAAGTGCAAAGCCAAAGTGTAAAACTTAAAACTGATTTTTGCCTTTGGCTATATGCAGATTGGATTGACCTGCCAAACTTATCACTTGATTGAAGACACGCAATCGGTAAAATGGGGCGGTGATATTGAGAGAGGATACACAAGGCCGTAAACTATGAATTGGAGCATAATTTTATATATATGTGTGGTGGTGATTGGGATAGCTGTTGTTTTTATATGCACAGCAAAAATTCTATTTCAGCGCAAAGTGCGGCAAGCACGATATGTAGCAGACAAAGCAATTAGCGGCGAGGCAGATATTGATGAACACGACATTCGGTTGGCCATTGATATACTCCAAACAGAGTGGGAGCGGAGGAAACTTTCTGGCAGAGAAGCTACTGAAGATGGTGTGCGAATATATAAACTTGCAGATATTTGGCAGCAAAGGGGCAAACCAAAAGACGAGCAAAAACAATAAGTAAAATGGAGGTGTTTTATGGTAGAAATCGCAAAACAAAATGATTGCACCGATAATGAGAAAAATGATAAGTATATAATGACCGATGAACAAATAGTCGAACACCGGAAAAACCTGAATCAATTGACGGATAAATGTTCAGACAAGGAACTGGAACCGAAAATAAAAGAAGACCTTAAAAAACTGGCCAGAAAAGTGGGTGCAAGTACCTATGTTATGTGGGTGCAACCAAGCAGTAGCTCAATCAGATCGACTCCAGCTGAAACTCCGGAACTTATACGGAACATACATCAAGCTTTGCAGACTGCGTCAATGGTATATATGTGCAAGACCGCAACAGAAGGGTACGAAATGGCGACTAAGGTAAGCAGAAACGCTTGCATAAACTTTTGGATAGCAGCAGCGATAGCGGTCCTCAGTGCAGTGGCGGCTTGGGTTGCTGTTTTGAGCAGATAGGGAGATTTGGATTATGGCACGAAAGAAGCATTTTCTTGATGGTTTGGCGTATAGAAAAACAAAAATAAATCCTGACGATGTAGTTTACAGGAAGGGAGTAGAAAGACCCAGCAATGACGAAATAGTCAAAGAAGTAGAGAAGCAAGAGTTCAAATATAACAGGGTTACAATTTATATATCAGGAACAATAATAGTTGCGGCGGCAAGTAGAGTAATATTTCGAGTAGAACTTTCGCTTCCCATATTGCTTGGGCTTGGGGCTGCAGTTGGCACTGTGTTGTTCTTTCTCGATAGATGGATAGCACGGTTTTTTAAGAGTAAACCCCCAAAAACAAATAAGAATTGAATAAATCGGGATGGCCCGGCGGCAATTGTTAAAATGGTGTGGTGAAGTCTACAGTGATCCTGTCATTGTGTATTGTGTAAGGAGAGATGTTATGCGAAAATTGTCCTACAAATGGCCTGTGTGGCTGACTCTGTTCGCTGCTGCACCACCAGTATTCTATGTGTACCATCGGATTGGAAAGCCCGAAATCTTCAGTGCTACGGAGCTTGCGGAAAAGGTCGTCGGTGCGGTTGGTATCGCGTTAATAGTTTGGCTCGTTTACGGAGTTGCTTGTCTTCTTGCATCGCCTCTACGCGACACGTCGAAGGAGAAACCGTGGAAACCAAGTGAAGACTTCCACATCGAAATCCATAAAGACGAAGGCGAAGGCGAGGACGGCAATTGTTAAAATGGTGCGGTGAGCGTCAGTTGGGCGTCAGTTTGTGTGAAAAAACGGCTATTGAAATATATTAGGTTTTGTGGTATTGTAGATTATTTGTGTAAAATTGAGTTCGGAAAAATTCTTTGAAAGGAGACCAGAATGAATGGCAAAACGAAACAATTTAAGACAATCCTTCTCTTAGCAAGTCTCGTGGTGGTCGGGCTGATTGTGCTCAATGGCTGTAAGAAATCTGAGCCTCCCCCACCTCCTGAGCCCAACGTGGCTACCGCTGCGGCAATCCGGTAGACTACCCGCCCGATAATTGCTCAGCCTGAGGCGGCTTAGGACTGGTGAGAAAACGCAGGCCACTGTAAATCATCAGAAATGCGATTGGCAAGGGCCGTGAGCATACAACTTGCGGCCTTTTTACTGCGTTTTCCATTCCGTATTTACTGCCGAAGGCCACGCTGTGGGCGGGCCTTTCCGGAGACCCTCCTACGGACGTTTGGATACTGCCTGTTTGTTTATGCAGTGGACATTAGTTGCCGTTATCACCGGCGGACTTATTATCAGCTTCAAAGACAAAAAATCAAAAAATAAGCAAAAACAATAAGTAAATCAGGACAACCCGGCGGGATGGAGCAAAATAAATTCTCTGCAAACCCGCAATTCCCGTCAAAAAAAAACTTGTCCTGAGCAAAGTCGAAGGATCCGCTCCAATCTCATTTTGAATTTAGAATTTTGAACCCTTAAGTTTGTTTCGGATTTCGTGCTTCGTATTTCGAATTTTCCCTCCCTCTGTGGCTATATTCTTTTGTGCTTTTTCGTGGCCAAACAAATCCGTGGTAATTCTGTTATCCTGTCCAAAAAAAATTCGTGTTAATTCGTGGCTAATTTTTCTTCGTGCCTTTGTCCCTCCGGCTCGTGGGCGTTCCTGAAGTCTTCAATCCCGCTTTACGTATATTTCGGCTTGCATTTCAAGTGGTCGCGGGTTTCCTCAATGATGTCCCAATGGCCGGATTCCAGGATGCTGTCCTTGGTGACGCTGCGTCGTTGATGGCCGTCATCAATTACCAAGCAGCCGGAGTTTTTAGTTATCCTTTTGAGCTCTGCCAGGAATTCTGCGTGGTTCTTGATAATGTGAAACATATCAATAGCACATACTACGTCTGCTATTTTGCCAGGCATCCTGCTGTCATATCCGCTCGCCAATACAGCTTCGATGTTTGTTAATCCATATTTGTCAATCTTTTCCTTCACGGCTTCGACAGCCAGTTCGTGAATATCCACGGCAAAGACTTTTCCGTGCCGGCCTACGAGTCGTGCGAATCTCGTGGAGTACCTGCCCGGGCCGCAGCCGTAATCCACGACCGTCATACCCGGCTTTATTCCGAACTTTTTGACGCGTTTGTCTATGTATGGGTATAAGAAGTCCATGACGTGAAAGATAAGGTTCATAAACTTGAAGTGCCAGTCCGGCATCCTCTCGCTTTTCCTTTTTTGCACCATGTTCTTAATAAAGGACATAAGTGCCTCCACTTAACCACTCACCATCCCCAAATCCGTGTCAATCCGCGTAATCTGCGATTCAAAAGGACATACAGTCTGCGAACACGGCCTGGAATTCCGGCTCGTGGGCGATTTCGACGTATTCAATTCTTCGGGCGAGTTTTTTAGCCGTTGTTCGGCAGTGCCGGCTCAAAAGGAGCATCTGTGCGCCGGCACTGGCTGCATTGCCGACAAAATGAATCCTTTCGGCCGGCACATCGGGCAATAGCCCTATCCGCAGCGCACTTTCCCGCCGGATGTAATTGCCAAAGGCACCTGCTAAAAAAATCTGCTGGATGTCGGCATCGCCGATGCCGAGTTTTTGCTCCAGGAGCTTAATACCCGCCCGGATGGCGCCCTTGGCAAGCTGGACCTGCCGGATATCCTTTTGAGTCAGAAACACCGTGTCAGCATCGGCGCTGGCTGTCAGGATAAAGACCGGCTCACCGAGTTCGGCGCGTATGCGAGAGACAATAGCCACAGGTACACTATCTGCAAGCGTGCTTGCCCTGACGAACCGCCCGCTTGCGTCAACGATACCCAGCTTCAGCAGTACCGCCACGGCGTCAATCAAGCCGCTGCCGCATATCGAGCGAGGCGGGCAATTGCCTATCACATCCAGAACTATATCATCTTCGCTTGCAACGACCGCTTCTATCGCCCCTTCAACCGCCCTGCTGCCGCAGATTATTCGTGCTCCTTCCAGTGCCGGCCCGGCGGCGCAGCTTGCCGCATACAGTTTATCGCCGGTGCCGAGTACAAGCTCGCCGTTTGTGCCGATATCGACCGCCAGTGTCATTTCTTCAGCCGAATCGATATCGACCGCTAATGCGACAGCAGTGGTATCTGAGCCGACAAAGCCGGCTATATTCTCAACGCTATGGATATTGCCGGCTGGGTTTATTTGCAGGGCCAGCTCATTAGCAGGTATGTCTCTGGCATCAAGAGAGAACGCCTTGTACGGTGCCTGGCCGAGCTGCTTGACAGGAAATTTAAGGAAAATGTGGTTCATCGTCGTGTTGCCGATGACGGCGATTTCATATATGCTCTTTGCATCTACGCCGGCCTGTTTGCAGAGCCGGGCTATCAATTCATTTACGCAGTTTATTATTGTCTCGTGTAGTTCGGCCAATTTTGCATCGGTCTCGGCGTAGGTGATTCTGCTGATGACGTCATCGCCGTATCGGCTTTGTGGATTTAATTCCGCCTCGGTTGCCAGGCATCGGCCGTCTGTCATATCAATTAACCTGGCAACGACTGTCGTTGTGCCGATATCGATTGCCACACCGAATATTGGGCCGGCGAAATCGGGCTGCAAATATTTCTTGTATATGTCCGGCTGGATTCTGTCTTTTGTATCAATACCCTCAGCGAGGATTTTCTGCTCGAAGAACCTGGAGTTGGCCGGAATTGTTACCGTAAGGTCGCTTTGAATACGGTACTGGCAGGCCAGGACTTGCCGCCCATCCGGCTCAAGGTTCACGGCGCACTTTTCACAGATGCCCTTGCCGCCGCAGACCGTGTTTAAGATTATGCCGGCCTGGCCCGCGGCCTCCATAAGTGTCGCATCGGCGTGAATCGAAATTTGCTTACCATCGGGCTTGAAAATTATAGTGAAGTGTTTCATTTATCGTATTACGTAGCTCTGCCACAGGTATTGCGTATATCGTATCGCGTATATTTTATGCAATACTCAATACGCAGGATGTACAGCTAACAATCAGCGGATTTTATGTCGTATTTTCCAGCGGGCGCGTCTTTTTTTACTGCCCACTTTACGTCTGCGTCTTGATTTTGCCATTTATTTCTCCACAAACAGGCCAAAAATCTTTGTTACAAAGTACTTTTAAGCCTTTGCAATATATGGTATCATAAGAAGATGTAAAAGTAAAAAGTTAAAAGGGCAAATTTTCTTGCTCTGGTTTTTACCGATTCAGATTGGGGTGCGAAAATGATTCAGTGCAAAGATTGCGAATTTTGCGAGATTGGTCCAGACAACCAAAGGACTTTCAAATGCGACCCGTTTACCAATATCAAGGAGCCGGAGTGCATAGCCAAATGGCAGCTAATCCGCCTTGATATGCTGGTAGCCAGCTATCAGAGGATGCTCAAGTGGTATGGGAGGTTAGCACCGCTCCAGGATAAAATTTTCAAGTATATGCAGCGAGAAATCGAGGATATTGACGAAGCTGAGCATTGGAAGGTTGACGAGGACGAGGAGGAGGAAGAAGAAGAGGGCTGAGAGGCCGGGGCAAATCGGACCTTGCGGGCGAAAAAAACCGCCAGATTTTTCCTCATTTATGCAATAAATCAATTCCGGATACCGTCTTTATTTATGTAAAAAACGCTTAAATATGGTAAAGAGCGACGACTTAGCCCGGATAATAATCGGATGTAAGGCTGGTTCGGCTGAAAGTTTTTCGCAATTGGTTAATATTTACGCAAGCCGGTTTTATGGCTATTTTTACCGATTAACGGGCAACAAGGTAGTCAGTGATGACCTGCTTAGCGAGCTATTTGTCAAGTTGGTGGAGAAAATCAGTTCTTATAAGGGCGGCTCTTTTGAAAGCTGGTTGTTCAGAATAGCATCGAATATTTTTCACGATTACTTAAGGGGCAAGCAGCGACGGAGAAAATTGCTGGAGGTCCGAAAAAGACAGCTTGAATCAAGAATAACAGAGGTAAAAAAGTCCGATAGCGAGAGAGTCGATAAATTGCAGATACAGCTTGAGAAGCTTGACACAGATACGAGAGAATTGGTAATGTTGCGTTTTTATTCACAGTTAAGTCTCAAGGAAGTAGCAAAAATTCGTTCTGAGCCGATAGGAACCACATTGTCGAAGCTGCATCGGGGGCTAAAGAGATTGCGAGAATTAATGGAGCGATAATGTTATGAACGGTGAAAACGAGGAAAATCTGAAGGAGCTATTCGCGAAATTTCTCAGTGCCGAACAGGCCGAAAGGGCTGTTGAGGATGTTGAGAAGGCGGAGCAAATCCTTGGCGGGCACGCTGCGCCTGAGCCTGATGATATGCTTATAGCTGAGATAAAGGCCGAAATTGCTATGGGTCTGCTGCCCAGAAAAGCAGATGTTTTTAAGCGAATGGTTTACAAAGCGGCCGTCGTTGCGGCAGCAGTTATCGTCATAGCCGCTATAAGCGTAAAATTGCTTGAAAAAGACGATAGTGAGCCTGGAAGAGCTACATACGCCTCAATGATACCCGAAGCGCTCTGGGAAAGCCCCGATATTTCCGTCGACGATGTGGAGCTGGCGATTTTGACTGCTGAGATTGAACAGATTGAGGGCGAAGTGATGGCTCTGGAACTGGGCGAAAACGGCGGTAATGGCCAGGCAGACGTTGCAGAGATGGAGATGGAACTTATAGAAATCAGTAGCAATTTTTGGGAAAGGTAAAAGGAATGAAAGCAAGTTACGGAGTCATTTTAGTTCTGGCGATGGCAGCGGTCATAATACTGTCCATCCTGCCCTGCGCTGCCCAAAGGACGGGCGAAGAGAAAAAAGAAGACATCTGGCGTGAGGACGAACCAACAGGCCCAAGAGGAGACCCAAGAGGGGGACCAAGACGAGGTCCGGGACCGGGACGAAGAAGGTTCGAATTAACAGATGAGATAATTGAGCGCGTAATGAAGGAACTGGCAAAGAGCGACCCGGCAAAGGCAAAGGAACTGGCGAAGCTGCGTGAGAAAGAGCCGGATAAGTTCAAAGCCGAGATTAGAGAAGTTATGCGTGAGCAATTCGGCGAGAGAATCAGGAAACATATGGAAGAGAGGAGGCGCAAGTGGCAGGCTGGTTTTCTTGAATGGCTGGGAAAAAATTACGCCCCGGCAGCAGAAAAACTGGCCAAACTAAAGGAGCAAGACCCGGAACTTTATATAAAGGCGTTTGACCGTGCGGTGGAAAAATATGGATATATTTACAGAGCGTGGACACAAAATCCTGAATTGGGTCGAGTTCTTAAAGAAAAGTTAGAACTTAAGCAAAAGCGAGATAGACTGCTCAGGAAAATCAGGGCTGCAAAGAGCGGGAAAGATAAGAAGAAACTAATTACACAGTTGGAAGAAGTCGTCAGCAGCAGGTTTGACTTGATGGTAAGAGAAAAGCAAATAGCGTACGAGCGGCTGCGCAAGAGACTTGAGGAGCTGAAAAAACGCGTCGGGGAAAGCCAGGCTGAGGTTGATAAGTTGATGGACGTTGAATTCAAAACCGAGAACGTAAAGAAACGAGTCGAAGAATTGATAAAGCGAACCAGAAAAATTAAGTGGGACTGATTAAAATTTACTATTGACCATTTATTATATTTCAAGGAAAAAACTTCTTACGGGCCTGCCGATTTGCGTTAGCTGGCTTTCGGCACAAAGCGCCTATAACAAAAGCGCTCGATGGCCATCCGGGGAAGTTTTAAGCTTAAAGTTTCAAGTTTTAAGTTATTACGGCAGATGCTTGATAAGTGCGGGGTGCTTTTTACAGTTCGCTTCGCATTTGCTCGTCTCTGGTGGCCTGTTTGAGTATCTTTTTTTCTTTCGACGTTAAGCTGTGGATGCCGGAGTCGTGAACCTTTTGCAAGATGCGGTCGAGTTCTAATCGCAGATTGCGCAGGGCAGCCATTTTCTTTTCCCATTGGCCTGCCCGGACTTTTAATTTCAGTTTATCACGCCAGGACTGGGAAAAAACGTAAACCGCACCGGCTACCATACCGCCCAGATGCGCCGCTTCGCCGCCGACATTGCCGGACTTGTCAGGTCGCAGTAAGGATATGATACTGATGGCCGCAAAAATTATTGCTAAAATCCTGAGTTTCATAGGAATTATGCCCAAGATATAAATCATCATATTAGGAAACAATATTGCACCTGCGGCAAGCATTCCCAGAATCGAGCCCGAAGCACCGACCAAATATGCCACGTTGAGCCAGCCGACAAGGACCAGGAAAGGATACAGCAGGCCACCTATGGCACCGCATACAAGATAAAAGGTCAGAAATTTCCTGCTCCCCCATAGACGTTCAAGCATTGGGCCGAAAAAGAACAGAATCAACATATTCCCGAAGATGTGCCATGTGCCGTCGTGCAAGAACTGGTAAGTTACGAGCCTCCAAATCTGCAAAGACGTCAACACGGTGGCTGGGTAGACGGAAAACCAGTGAAAAAAGAAGCTCTCCAGTGGATCTATCAAGAACATGATAACGAATACCGATACGTTGATAATCAGCAGCCACTTGACCACCGGTGTAATCCGCGGGAATGCCATCCTCATCTGCGGTGCATAGTGAGACTTAGACTGGTAATCCGCCTGAGTGTAATCTCTATCGTAAAGGCCCATATTTTACTCGTATATCGTATTGCGTATTGCGTATAAGGAATCCGCATCTTTTTATCGTCTATACGTTACTTCGGTTGTTGTGTTCTCATTCTTTGAAATATTAGCATTAAGACCACGCCTAAAATGGTCATGTAAATCCCCAAATTTTGAGAGACCGTTCCGCCTTCGTAAATTGCCCACCAGGCGTGCTCAAAGGGGTTATCATCGCGGAGAAATTCTATGAAAAAGCGGGTGATGCCGTAAAGTACGAACATCAGGCCAAATGTGCAGCCGGGTTTGGCGAAGAGTTTTTTGCCGTTTTTTGTTCCGGCGGCATTTTGCGACCTTCGCCAGAAGAGGTAGAGTATAAGACACAAAAAAGCGGCAGTTAAGGATGAATATAATTGGGTGGGGTGGACGGGTAAGCAGCGATACGGGCCTTTGTCAACCATGCTTTTTTGTTCCGGCGTTAACTGTTCATAGGGTTTTAAGACCTCGGGCCGTATGCCATTTTCATTGTTATTGTAAACGGAAAACGCAGGCGGCAATTTCAATTGAGGCAGGGAACGATTTCTTTTCGGATTCCAGTATATTTGACTTTTGTAAGCATGTGAGCCGTATGGGAAGCGGACGGCCCAGGGCAATTCCGTCGGCTTGCCAAAACAGCAGCCGTTTAGAAAGCAGCCGATTCTGCCGAAGGCCAGTGCCAGCGTCAGACCGATAGCCAAAATGTCAAGGTAGCGACGAATGGGAAGCTTATGATGCCAGAGGTAAAAGAAGATGACAGCGATGGCCAAAATCACACCGCCTAAAAGCACCAGGCCGCCCTGCCAAATAGCAAAAATATAAAACCAATCTCTACTCTGGAACTCACCGAAATGATGTATTACGTAAAATAGACGCGCGCCTGCCACGCCGGCTATCAAGGAGTACAGGGCTGCATTAGTAATGAGATGAGGGTCGGGTGTGATGTTGCGGCTGAGGTGTCTTATCAGGGAAATCGCCGAGAGAAAACCAATGACCATCATCAGGCCATAGCTTTTTACGGTCAAATGGATGAAAGGTATCTCGAAAAGTTCAGGATACATTTGTTTATAGCGTATAGCGTATAGCGTTTAGCGTATAGTTTAACCTTCCTGGTCTCTCGCCGAGCTTGTTTTTATTTTGTTATTTTCGTCGAGCAAGACGACTTTCGGTTCAAGTTTCTTTGCCTCTTCGGGTGTGTAATAGCCGAAGCTAAAAACGATAATAAGGTCTTTTGGCTTGATAAGATGAGCTGCGGCGCCGAGTATTACGACCCGGCCGGAATCGGCTTCTGCGGGAACGGCGTATGTCTCCAACCTGCTGCCGTTGTCTAAATCGGCGACCAAAACAGACTCGTAAGGTAGAATACCGGCTGCTTCCATCAGTGTCAAATCTATTGCGATACTGCCGGCATAGTGCAGCTTGGTTTCCGTAACCCTTGCGCGATGCAACTTACTTTTTAATATCTTTACGAACATAAAATATTACTCATTGTTTATGACAATTCTCTAAATTCGTCCACAGTTAGTCCAGCCTGGCGTATGATAGCCCTCAAAGTACCTTTTGCAATCTCTTTATGGTCTGGCACGGTTAATCTACGATGGGGAGGATTTTCGTGCCTAAGAATAATGTGGCTTCCAGTCTGATGGTCTATAAAATAGCCCACCTTTCCCAATGTCTTGCAGAGTTGCTTTCCCGACACCACTGGTAATTTGCTCAAATCGTTACCTCAACAATCTCTTCTTCAATTGATGGGGGAATAGGTTCATTATGTTTCTTTAAGCTCTCCAAGTACCCCTTAATGGCATCTTGAATATTCTCAAGAGCTTCCTCTCGACTTCTGCCCTGAGAAACGCATCCAGGCAAAGAAGGACATTCAGCAATAAATGCGCCGTCTTCATCCTGCTCAATCAGAATTCTGTACCGCATAATTTACCAGCTCCTTTAATTTTACTATAGCCGATTTCAGCTAATGTGGTTTGTGTTAATCACCATTATACGTTGTTATTTGCTCAAGTCCACCAGAATGTTGTCAATTAGTCGGGCTGGGCCGATTTGGACGGCATAGTGCAACTTAGTATCTGTAACCGTTGTACAATGTAACTTGCTTTTTAATAGCTTTACAAACATAATTGTTGATTCGTGAATTGCTTTAATGTTCACAATCTTCTAAAGTGATGATTCCTTCCCGTAGATTCACCATCAGGCGTACGCCCCGAAAGAAATCAAGACCCAACAAACCATCCACAGTAGCACTGGGAGGAAGTGTATGACAAAGTATTGGGAAATTCTCAAGAGACCTGCCTAAAACTTCGACCTTCTTAACCACAATGCGAGGTGCAAATTCTACTCCGCTACCTGTTGTTACCTGGATACGCTCTTTTGAAGAAGCCGGGTCGTAACCCAGGAGTACTGCCACGTCCCAGTTGATCATTGATGCGGTTGCACCTGTATCCAACGCCAGACGGACTATTGTATCTATGTGAAGGCCATGCAATCGAGTGGGGATAACAATTAAACCCTGGGTAGGATCAAATGTAATATTCATAATACAATTGCTACATTATCGGGCAATTTGCCTGTGTATAGAATAGCAGAGTGATTTGGGCGTATCTGTCTTGCCTTTCTATACACTTCATCTCTATCCTTACTGTGCCACAAAACCACACCTTGCTTGATGCTAAAATCATCACAAGTTTCAGGATCTCCGATAAGCAGCCACTCAGCATCGTACCGCTTCTTAATCTCAGAAAAAGATAAGATTTCTTTCATTTTTCAGCCACTTCATAATACAATAATAGAGCAATTTTAATGCAGTTCTAACGCCAAAAAGTCGCCTGGTCTGCTTCGATTACAATTGTTTCACGCTATTTTCAAGTGAAACCATCACTATTATACACTACTTTTTGCCTGAGTCCACCAGAATGTTGTCAATTAGTCGGGCGGGGCCGATTTTGACAGCGACTGCTGCGAGAACTTTGCCGGCAATCTTATCGATTGTTTGCAGGGTTTCGGCGTCAACAATGCTTATGTACTCTATCTCTATTGACGGAGCTTGACCTAATATTTTACGCATCTCGGCGATAATCGTTTCGTTGTCTGTGGTGCCGGCGCCAATCATCTCCCGGCATTTTTGAAGGGCTCTATATATTAAGGCCGCATCCTTTTTCTGCTCTGCGGTCAGATATTTATTTCTACTGCTGACCGCCAGTCCGTCCGGCCGGCGAACTGTGGGGCAAATGACGATTTCCAAAGGCATATTTAAATCAGCGACCATTCGCTTAATAACGATTGCCTGCTGGGCGTCCTTCTGGCCAAAAAATGCGATATCAGGGGCAACGATATTGAACAGCTTGACACAGATGGTTGTTACTCCGCGAAAGTGTGTCGGGCGAGACTGGCCGCAAAGCGATTCGGTCAGTTTTTCGACGTTTACCCAGGTGAGATTTTCCGACGGGTACATCTGCTCTTGTGTCGGAGCAAAAACAACATCTACGCCTGTCTTTCTACAAATTTCCAGGTCGGCATCGAGGGGACGCGGATATTTTTCGAAATCTTCACCGAGGCCGAACTGTGTGGGATTGACAAAGATGCTGACCGCGACAAAGTCGCATCTTTTCAACGCCGCTTCGATTAGCGAAATATGGCCGATATGAAGCACGCCCATTGTCGGGACAAGACCTATCTTTTTGCCTTTACTGCGGGCGGCTTTTACCAGACTTGCGACCGATTCTATTGTTTTTGAAACTTCCATTTTCTCTTGCCACCAAGGCTCTAAGACATTAAGAAGTGTAAAGTGCCTAAAGTTTGGGGTGCCTAAAGTTACGGATTATTTTTCTACTTTAGCTCACTTTAGGCACTTTAGTTCACTTTAGCTCACTTTTATTTTCCTTATGTCTTCGTGGCCTGAATTTATTCATACTACAACATAACTTCTTATCTGATTTGCTAAATCTTCGATATCGGCGTCTCGCGTGCAGTCTAATTTTGACATCTGTTTGCGAATAACGGGACAGGTTTTCCAATGCTCAAAGAGCCGCTCGTAATCGGATTTGAGAGCTTCCAAAAATTGCGGTTCAATCTTCTGCTCGTAAGGACGGTTGCGTCTGTGGATGCGCTCCAGGCATTTTTGCACTGAGTCCTGCAGATATATTACCAGGACCGGAGCAGCAATCTTTGCACTGAACGGCGGGTAAATCTTTTCATACAAACTTAGTTGCTGGGCATTGAGCAGCCGCCTGGCATAGATTAGCTCTTTATCAAAGATATAGTCGCTGATGGCGAGCTGGCCGGGGGCCAACGTTTCAGGATTCAATTGCTCGGTTCTGCTGGTCAAGAAAAATAATTGCGAATCCAATGCGAGCTCTTTTTTGCCGGCATAGACATCCGCCATAAAGGGGTTTGCATCGTAAGCTTCGAACAGCGCTTTACAGCCGAGCGATTTTGATAGTTTTTCTGTTAGCGTGGTTTTTCCCACACCGATAATACCTGCGACACTGACAAGCTGCGGCAGATTGGGATTGAGTGCAAAATCTGAGCCGGCCAATCTAACAGCCAATTCACTGACCGGTTCTTTTATAACAGGGTGAAGCAATTCGGGATTGAGCTGGCAGAGACCTTTGAGCACAAACGAGCGCAAGTGCATCTGCGGATGCGGCACGGCTAAGCCGGGACGATTTATGATATCGGCACCAAAAAGTAAAAGGTCCAAATCAATAATCCTCGGCGACCACTTTGCTTCTCGCACCCTGCCGAGCGAGGTCTCAATGTCGGCCAGTTTTTTGTGCAAATCTTCTGCACTTAGAGTGGTTTTTATTTCGGCCACTGCGTTCAGGTATTTGGGCTGATTCATTTGGCCGAGCGAAACGGTTTCGATTATATCGCTTACTCGTGCAACCTCGATCTGTTTGGTTTCGGCAAGCATCTTAAGGGTGCTCCTTATGGAACCCTCTCTGTTACCCAGGTTACTGCCCAAACCGATATATGCTGTTGTCATTGCCTGCACCAAAAATTCGAATATCGAATATCGAAATCCGAAACAAACTCGAATGACAAAAATTCAAAATCCTAAACGTTTTGGTCATTTGGACATTCGAATTTTGATATTGTTTCGTGCTTCGAACTTCGTATTTCGTATTTCATTTTTTGTTTTACACTGTGGTTTTGCGTTTTTCGTTTCGCGTTTTACACTTTTTGAAATCGCTCCAGAGCTTCTTCGACGTCGGCGGGCCTGGCGAAGGCGGTGAGACGGAAATAGCCCTTTCCTGCTGGTCCGAAGCCAGCTCCCGGTGTGCCGACCACGTTGGCCTTTTGCAGCAGCCGGTCAAAGAAGTCCCACGAGCTCAGGCCGTCCGGCGTCTTCATCCAGATATACGGCGCATTTACCCCGCCATAGACCTGGTAGCCGAGCTTGGTAAGCGATTCGCAAATTAACTTAGCGTTGCCCATATAAATATCAATAATCTCTCTGGTCTGCTGTTTGCCGTCAGGGGTATAGACGGCGGCTGCGCCGGCCTGTGAAATATACGATGCGCCGTTGAACTTAGTACAGTGCCGCCTGTTCCATACACGATTGGCTTCGACCGCCCTGCCATCTTTTGTATAAACCTTCAACTGTTCCGGCACAACGGTAAAGGCACATCTGACGCCCGTAAAGCCGGCGGTTTTGGAGAAACTGCGAAACTCGATTGCCACCTCTTTTGCGCCATCAACCTCATAAATTGAATGCGGAATATCAGGATCGGTGATGAAGGCCTCATAAGCAGCGTCAAAGAGGATTATCGCTTTATTAGTTCGGGCGAAATCGACCCACTTACTTAAAACTTCTTTATCAGCTACCGCTCCTGTGGGGTTGTTCGGAAAGCAAAGGTAAATAATGTCAACGGGAGTTTTCGGCAGCTCAGGGATAAAATTGTTCTCGGCCGTACAGGGCATATAGACGATTTTCTCATACTGGCCGTTTTTATTGGCCTGGCCGGTCCTGCCGGCTATTACAGTGCTATCGACATATACCGGATACGCCGGGTCGGTTACGGCAACGATGTTATCGGCGCCGAATATCTCCTGGATGTTGCCCGTGTCGCACTTGGCGCCGTCGCTGATGAAGACCTCGGCTGGTTCCAAATCGACGCCGCGGGTGTTATAGTCATTTTCGATTATTACCTCGATTAGAAAATCATAGCCCTGCTCCGGGCCGTAGCCGCGGAAGCCGGCTTCGGTTCCCATATCGTCAAGCGCCTTTTTCATCGCGCTGATTACCACCGGTGCCAACGGCTGGGTAACATCGCCGATGCCCAGGCTGATTATCTTTGCGTCGGGATTTTTGGCCTGGAAGGAACGCACACGTCGGCTGATTTCAGGGAACAAATAGCCCGCCTGCAGTTTCATAAAATTTTCGTTGATTGTCGCCATACTCGTACCTCGTGCTTTGGGACTCGTGGTTCGCTTCACGCTTCGTAAACCAAAGTCGCAATTCTATTCGTTGCGCGGCCTTGCGTCAACCCCGTTAGAGACGGGAAAGCGGAAGTCGTCTAATAGGATGAGAGAAGAAAGTCTCTAATGGGGTCAACCCCCGTAGAGACAGCAGTGTAGTGCCGTTTCTAAAAAGTTAATGTTACTTTTTAGTCATTGCGAGGCCTGCAGAGCAGGCCGTGGCAATCTCTACCCCGTTAGAAATCCTTCCTTTTTCAAGTTTAGCCCGATTTGCGGAATTTCTAACGGGGTCAACTTCATAATTCGTCATTCCTTGTTCGATGCCGTCCAGGTCCGGCCCGGCTTCAGACGGGACGGATTCGATATTCCTTACCGTCATTCCGAGCGCAGCGAAGTTTGGTAGGGTGTGCACAGCACACCAAAAATTGCTGAAATACGCCCGGCCGAAGGGTGTCAAATCTTTTTTCTTTTTTTCCTCTGGTTTTCGGTTATACTACTCAGGCACAAGAAAACCGATATTAAAAGTTACGGCCTCTGTAAAACGTAGCCGAAAATCATTTTTTAACCCAACTTTTAAGAGGAGGTAAAATGAGATGAAAAATCACGGCTCAAAATTAAGGTTTTATTTTGTCACCTGGGCGGTACTTTCGCTATTTGCAGTTCAGTGTGCGGAAGCTGTTAGCTTGTACGTTTCCCCACAAGGTAACGACCGGTGGTCGGGCCGACTGGCTGAGCCGAACAAAGAAAAAACTGACGGGCCGTTAGTTTCGCTGACCGGTGCTCGCGACGCGATTCGGCGTTTGAAAGCACGAGGGCCGCTCACAAAACCTGTGCGGGTCATCGTCTCGGACGGCACATATACCCTGACCAAACCGTTCATATTAAAGCCGGAAGATAGCGGCACAAAAAAATGCCCCATCACCTACGAAGCAGCGTCAGGCATCAGGCCGATCTTTAGCGGCGGCCGGGTAATCACTAGATGGGTGGTAGATGCTGACGGTATCTGCGGGGCGTACCTTCCGGAAGTTGCCGCCGGTAAGTGGTATTTCGAGCAGTTGTTCGTCAACGGCCGGCGTGCCGTCCGCGCCCGCACCCCCAACAAATTCTACCACTATATGGGTGGGACGTCTGAAGTTCCGGTCGATGGCGAGCCAAGACAATATCGACGGACGACATCGGTCCGCGGCGATGCGCTCGAACCGCTGCGAAACCTTGACAGGCGCGAGCTTCAGGATGTTACGCTAATGGCCTACCATAAGTGGTGTATAACCCGCCGTTTTATAACGGCAATCAACACGACGGCCAATGTGATAATTACAATAGGAGAGAAACTGAAAAGCTATTCCGGCTGGCCGAAAAATACGCGTTTTCACCTGGAGAATTTCAAAGCAGCCCTTGATGCGCCGGGCGAATGGTTCCTGGCGCGCGACGGCATGCTCTATTATAAGCCGCTGCCCGGGGAAAACAGGACCAGGGTGCATGTTGTAGCGCCGGTCATTGAGAAACTCGTTATCTTCGAGGGGAAACCCGAGGCAAAACAATTTGTTGAACATATTAAGTTGAAAGGTCTGGTCTTTCACCACAACCAATCGCTGCTGCCGCGAAGTGGATACTATCCGTTTCAGGCTGCGTTCGTTACTGAAGCGGCCATTATGGCTGACGGGGCGCGCAATATCGTGATTGTGGATTGCGAAGTTGGGCATAGCGCTACATACGGCGTGTGGTTTCGCCAGGGCTGCCGCGACTGCCGGCTCGAGCGCAGCTACCTTCACGACTTAGGCGCCGGCGGCGTGCGAATTGGCGAAGGGAGGATTCGGCCCGATGAGCCATCGCGTACGAGTCATATCACCGTTGACAATAATATTATCCGCTCAGGCGGCCGCATCTATACCTCCGCCGTGGGAGTCTGGATAGGACAAAGCGGCGACAACAAGTTGACCCATAACGACATCGGTGATTTTTTCTATACCGGTATTTCGGTCGGCTGGCGATGGGGCTACGCCAACAGTCTGGCCAAACGCAATAACATCAGCTTCAATCACGTGCATCATATCGGCTGGGGTGTGCTCAGCGATATGGGCGGCATTTATACGCTCGGCCCTTCCGAAGGCACAGTCATCAGCAATAACATCTTTCACGATGTCTATTCCTACTCCTACGGCGGCTGGGGACTTTACACCGATGAGGGCAGCACCGGTATCGTGATGGAGAATAATCTGGTCTACAACACAAAGACCGGGGGCTTCCACCAGCACTACGGAAAAGAAAATGTCGTTCGCAACAATATCCTGGCCTTTAGCAAGCTGTACCAGGTGCAGGCGACGCGGGTGGAAAACCATTTGTCGTTCACTTTTGAAAATAACATCGTTTACTATGATACGGGAGTGCTTCTGTCGGGACCATGGAACAGAGTTAAGATTAAGATGGATAATAATTGCTATTGCGCCGTTGGCGCAGACGTCAGCTTCATTGGCAAATCGCCGCCTGACTGGATTAAAGAAACCGGACACGATAAACATTCAATCGTTGCGGACCCGCTGTTTGTTGACGCGGAAAAATTCGACTTCCGCCTGAAGCCGAACTCGCCGGCGTTGAAGATTGGGTTCAAGTCGTTCGACTACAGCAAAGCGGGCGTTTACGGCGACCCCGATTGGGTCAATCTGGCAAGAAATGTCGAATTTCCACCGTTGGAGCTTCCGCCGGGACAATGAAATTAAGTCGTGATAAGACCTGTAGACGAGACATGCGTACGAAACGAAAAACAACTATGACACAGATGACGACCTGCCCACGTTTGATGATTGTGCTCACCGTGGTGACAGTCATCTGCGCATTGCCCAGGATGTCCCTCGCAGCCGCTCGCGACCATGAAAGAGCGAGCGTGATTCCTCGGCCCGTTTCAGCAGAATACTCCGAAGGATTTTTCACTATTACCCCTGCCACACGGGTCATCGCCGAGGATAAAGCGGCAACCGAGGCGCTAAAACTGATTGATACGCTGGCACCTGCGATGGGTTTTCGATTGGAACTGGCCACCTGCTCAGAGCCTCAAGACCGAGTCATCAAGTTTGAACTAAACGAAAAATTACCTCAAATTGGCGATGAAGGCTACACGCTCGACGTCAGTGCCAACAGTATTGTAATTCGCGCCATGCAACCGGCCGGGCTTTTCTACGGCATTCAAACCGTGCGCCAGCTCCTGCCTCCATCCATCTTCAGCAAAGCGAATGTCGAAGGTGTAACTTGGAAAGTGCCATCTGTCAGAATCACCGACTATCCCCGCTTCAAATGGCGAGGTCTGCTTGTCGACCCGGCACGTCACTTTATTCCGAAATCGGCGATGCTGCGATTTATGGATGGGATGGCGCTGCATAAGCTAAACAGCTTGCAGATTCACTTGACGGACGACCAGGGTTGGCGTATCGAGATCAAAAAATACCCTAAGCTGACGGAAGTCGGGGCATGGCGTGATGAAACACTCATTGGCCACCTGCATAAAGGGCCCCTGCGCTTTGACGGCAGACGCCATGGAGGTTTCTACACACAAAAAGATATACGCCAAATCGTGCGATATGCTTCAGCTCGCCACATCAATATCGTACCGGAAATCGAAATGCCCGGTCACGCCAGAGCAGCAATCAGTTCATATCCTCATCTTGGCGTGTTTCCCGAAAAGCAAAAAGATATCAAGGTATGGACCCGTTGGGGCGTCTGCGAGCACATATTTGCACCTCGCCCCCGCACAATCGCATTCCTCCAGGACGTATTAGCTGAAGTGATGCAGGTATTTCCCAGTGAATACATACACATCGGCGGCGATGAGGCCGTCAAAAATCACTGGAAAGCCAGCGTGGAATTCCAGGCCCTCATCCGCGAAAAGGGCCTGAAAGACGAGGCGGAACTTCAAAGCTGGTTTATCAAACAAATGGATACCTTCCTGACCAAACACGGCAGACGGCTGGTGGGATGGGACGACATCCTTCAAGGCGGACTTGCCCCTGGTGCCGTCGTTATGTCCTGGCGAGGCGAGGCAGGTGGCATCGCCTCAGCCAATGCCGGCCATGACGTTGTGATGGCCCCAACTTCGCACACATACTTCGACTATTACCAGGGGCCCGCCGAAAAAGAACCTCTCGCAATCGGCGGATATGTCACACTGGAAAAACTCTACCAATATGAACCCATCCCCAAGGCAATCGACACAGATAAAGCCGGCCACGTGCTGGGCCTGCAGGCCCAGTTGTGGTCCGAATACATCCCTAATCCGCAGCATCTGGAGTATATGGCTTATCCGCGCGCTGCTGCGCTGGCTGAAGTCGGATGGTCTCCAAAGTCTTCCAAGGATTATGACGACTTCCTAAATCGGCTCCGCCACCACACAAAGCGTCTCCAGGCTATGGAAATCCATTATCGACCTCTCGATTGACCTTCTGCTACTCGAACGCTGGCAGCCGATTGGAGCCTCAAGTTGCCTACTTATCGCTTAACCAGGTTGGGCCGTGGGTTATATCAACTTTCAGCGGGACATCGAGCTTCATAGCGCCGGTCATTTCCTTCCCTATCCACTTAGCGTGTCTGTCGGCGTCGGCGACGGGCAGCTCGAAAACAAGCTCATCATGGATTTGAAGAATCAATTTTACAGGCAAACGCTCAGTTTCGATTTTCCGCTGGATGTTTATCATAGCCACTTTTATTAAATCTGCGGCGGAGCCCTGAACGACGGTATTGATTGCCAGACGCCGGGCCTGTGCACGCTTGTTGGCATTTTTGCTGCTGAGGTTCGCGATTTTTCGTCGGCGATGCAGAATAGTCTCGGCGTAGCCGGTACGTTTCGCCGCAGCGACACAAGAATCCAGAAATTTGCGGATTGAAGCGTAGCGGGCAAAATAGTCGTCAATAAACTTCTTCGCCTCGGACTGGCTTATTCCTATCGAACGCGACAGTCCGAACGCACCCTGGCCGTAAATGATACCGAAATTGACCGCCTTGCAGCTTGAACGCATTTCGCCGGTTACCTCCTCGAGTGGGACATTGTAAATCTGCGAGGCGACGAAGCGGTGAATGTCCTGGTCGGCGGCAAAGGCGGCCATCAGGGCCTGGTCTTTTGAAAAATGTGCCAGCAGGCGCAGCTCGACCTGGGAATAGTCTGCGCTGAGGATGCAATCGGTTTTGTTCTTTGGAATAAAAGCTGCGCGAATTTTCCTGCCGAGTTCGGTGCGGATGGGGATATTCTGCAAATTGGGGTCGCTGGAGCTAAGGCGTCCCGTGGCGGTAACGGTCTGATTGAAGGAAGCGTGCACTCGTTTGGTGTGTGGATTTATAAGTGAACCGAGCTTGCCCACATAGGTATTTTTCAATTTGCTGAGCGTGCGGTATTGAAGAATCGGCCCAATAACAGGATGCCGGTCTGCCAGTTGTTCGAGGACCGCTGCGTCTGTGCTTCGGCTGGCCTTGCCGAGGCGAATGGATTTGAGGTTGAGTCTATCGAAAAGGATTTCGGCAAGCTGCTTCGGAGAATCGATGTTAAAAATTGCGCCGGCGTGTTCGTAAATCCGGTCGGTAACGGTTTTGAGTGTCTCAGTAATTTCGCCGGACATTTTTCGAAGCTTCGCGGTGTCGAGCGAAACGCCATTGTGTTCCATAGCCGCCAGGACCGAGACCAGCGGCATTTCCACTTCCTGAAATAATTTTTTGAGCCCGCCAGCGGCGGGTTTTTCAAGACGGTCTTTGAGGTAAATATAAAGCTGGAAAGTTATGTCGGCATCCTCAGCGGCGTACTCACAGGCGGCGGCCGTGTCAACCATATCAAAAGTGAGCTGGTTTTTGCCTTTGCCGATAAGGGCTGAGATTGGGATGCAATCGTAATTGAGGAAATCGGCCGCCATATTATTCAAGGAATGGCTGCGTCCCGGGTCGAGACAATAAGAAGCGACCATCGTATCAAAGTGAACGCCTTTTATGGGCATTTGGGCATTTTGGAGGACAAGCAGGTCGTATTTTATGTTCTGGCCGATTTTTTTGACGCTTTCGTCTGCAAGTATCGGCGCCAGCTTGCGGCAGACTGATTCTATATCAAGATGCTTTGCGCCGAGGGGGGCCTTTATGGGAAGATAAAAGCCCGACTGCGACTGCCAGGAGAAACTGATACCGACGAGGGCCGCTCGCATCGCGTTCAAGGAAGTGGTTTCGGTGTCGATGGCGAATAATTTTTGCTTTTTGAGTTCGGTTAAAAGGGAGTCGAATTTTTTCTGCGTGTCTATAAGCTGATAATCGTGGTCGATGGTCGATGCTCGATGGTCGATACCCGATGCTCGATGCTCGATACTCGATACTCGATGCTCGTTGCTCGCTGCCAGCCCCAATTGCGTAAGCAGGCGATTAAAGCCAAGCTCAGTGAAAATCTGCGTGAGTTTGGCTTCATTGAATTTTTTGACAGTCAAATCGCTGTAGTCGATTTTTAGCGGGACATTGCAATCGATGGTTACCAATTCTTTGCTCAAAGCGATATTGTCTTTGAACTTTCGCAGATTGTCGCCTCGTTTTCCTTTTATTTCATCGACGTGTTTATAAAGGTTTTCGATTGAGCCGTATTTTTGTATCCAATCGAGGGCGGTTTTTGGGCCTACGTCTGGTATGCCGGGGACGTTATCCGAGGTGTCGCCCTGCAGGGCAAGGCAGTCGGTAAATTGGGCGGGCGCAATTCCCTTTTGCTCAAGCATTGCGGCGGGGTCCATAGAGGTATCGGTTTTGATGTCGAAGGCGCTGATGTGGTCGTCGAGCAACTGGAGAATGTCTTTGTCCTTCGAGCAGATTAAACAGTCGTAGCCGTCGGCGCCGGCTTTTTTGGCGAGGGTGCCCATTATATCGTCGGCTTCGAAGCCGTCGAGACGTAATACGGGGATATTCATCGCATCGAGAATCTGCTCGATTTGATTTATTTGGGCCGGCATATCGTCGGGCATTGGCGGGCGGTTGGCTTTGTATTCCGTGTAAATTTCGCTTCTGAAGGTAGGGGCTTTGCTGTCCATTGCCACAACGAGCATATCGGGTTTTTGGCGCTGGATGAGGCCTAAAATAGCAGTTGTAAAGATGTAGGTTGCCTTGGTCGGCTCGCCGGCCGGGCTGGTTAGCGGGCGCATCGGGGCATAATAAGCAGCGTAGATATGCGCGTGGCCGTCAATTACGTAAAGTTTCTTCGCCATTGTCGCCACTTTATGTATTACGGGCTGGGATGTCAAGGGATGCGGGCGACAAATCCGAATATCTAAATCCGAAATCCTAAACAAATTCGAAATGCCAATTTCAAATGTTCGAAACGAGATGCTTAATGCTCGTTGTTCGTTGCTCGTTGTTCGATGCTGGATACTTCCGCCTTCGCTGAAGCTACGGTGAACAAGCGATGCTCGATGCTTGTCCCGTACCAAATCGGCATTTGCCGTAATTTGGTGCGGGGTCATTGCGAGGGGCGATTCATCGGGCCGCGGCAATCTCAAAACTATATGGATATTTTCTTGAAAATCCCGCTTCAATAATGTAAATTTCTCATTAACGAGTGAGCGCATCCTGGAATAACAGGGACAGCCAGCTATTAATGGCTGGGGGGAGTTTAGAATTGAGAATTCAGAATTTAGAATTTTGGGGGAAGTTGGTTTTTCAGTCATTTTGCTTTTTACAAACATTTTACGAACAACGAGCCGGAATTGTGGTATCCTTATACAGCTCAAGATACATTTGCCATATTAGGTAGAAAGGAGACTGAAAAATGCGGTTCACATTCTGGATTATTCTAAATCTTGTTCTTATGCTCGGCCTGTCGGGCTGCCAGACAAAATCGGGTGTTGAGAAAACCACTCCTCTGGCGGACGCAGCACACGAGACTTATGCCCGTTATGTGCGGGCTATTAACGCAGGAGAAGAGATTGCAACGCCTGAGATTCCCAAGCAATACTGGGCGGAAGGTATCAAGGAGCTTAAGCCGATCAAGGTGTACACACACAGGGTCAACATCGTTGTGGTTCAAAAGGTTCGTGATAACGTGGAAGAAGGAAAGTATATCTATATCCCCGTATCATCCTATTTACCTATGAACGGCATCGACGGCTTTGCCTACAAGCCGAATCCACAGAAAGGTAATAAATATCACCTCAGAGACGGCATATTTGATTATCAAAGAACTATAGAAAACTAACATTTCGCCTTTAGTATGAATGCTGGGACAGAGATGATACTATCTTACCAGTATCTCATCGTGGGAAAACTGGGTACAGTACCGCGTCGGCTTGCTTTGCGTATAAATACAACCCGCCGAGTAAATCAGCGGGCTAAATATGACGGCATATACCCCCAAGACAGGATTGGGAGCTAAACGATGTTTTTTTAAACTTACGCTTGACATCGGCCGAATTATAGACTAAAGTGAATTAGTGATTGGTTTATTAGGTTGTGAATTTATGATTATTATTTCAAACATTGCGATGAGCATAATTATTGCGGAGAAGCTCAAGCTGCCCTGAGAAAGGTATAATCTGAGAACGAAAAAGCCTTCCAGGGCAGCAAACTCTGGAAGGTTTTTCTTTTTAGCCACAGAGCTCACAGAGAGCGCAGAGATTAAAAAGAAGAATATTTTCTGACAGGAAGGACAGGATTATCTGGGATTTCTATTTGTCGGATTCTATCATGTTATCCTGTCTCAAAAATTTAGCCACAAAGACATCCGCCTTCGCTAAAGCTACGGCGGACAGGCTCCGACACGAAG
>JAUVYQ010000375.1 GCA_030603035.1 Phycisphaerae bacterium
AAAGTGGTCGTGCAGCATTTTTATACAGTCTGTCAATCGCGGCGTTAACGGTATGAGCCGTTCTGTTTTTGTCTTTGCGATATCGGCGCGCACCAGGAGCGAATTGACAGGCTGGCCCGAAATACACAGGTCAGCCATAAGAAGCTGGACGAGCTCGCCAACTCGCAGGCCGGCATCGAGCATAAAGAGGACCAGACAACGGTTACGTATTGCCCTGCGTAGGGCCCTCGGTGCGGAACCTGTTTTTTGTACGGCCGCAAGAATCTTCTCCGCCTCCTCAAAAGTTATAGTAGGCGTTGTTGTTTGCATTTGTTGATGTCTCCTGTGAGTTCTAGAATTTTTGCGACTGCGGTTTGTTCTACTTCGCGCTTGAGCCCCAACTGAAGGTCCATGTCTGTAACCTTCAAAATTAGTTCATCATCGCCTTGTTGCTCTTTCGCGTGAATGACGTGCGGCCGATTGTTACGCACAACCAGCCGGTGACTGTGACACTCAAGGTACGAATGTTTTGCCAGCAGCTCATATATCAGCCGGCGGAGTTCCATCGCATCCATAAAGACTCCCTTCTTTTCTGCACGTGCTCAGCCACACGTTGGACAATAAAGCTTATGCGAAAGATGAATCGCATCGAACATATCGCTCAACGATAGCTTGAAAGTCATACACGCGTCCGCCGTAGAGCGTTTGCTTTTGCTGGGCCCGGCGGATTCGTTTTCGACGTCGAATTTCCAGCCGCTTGTTTCGTTGATGCGATGCGCTTGTCCAGGGTTTATGTTTTCGCATGCAATCACCTGTGCAACTAAAAAGATTTTAGCATCCATCTGGAAGGCCTCCTTTCGGCTGTGAGGCTGAGGGGGGGCAGCTTTAACCGAAGGCGACCTTCCACAACTCAGGGTACAGGCCAAACCGACCACCTGTCAAGAAAAAATGTCGGGAAAAATGTGTCGCCTTCGGTTATCGGACTTTTCGGGTCCCGCCGCCGGCAGGTCGCACTTTAGGCAGAAAACGACATTTTCAAAAAAGCCCGATAAAATGTCTAAAAAAGTAGGGGTCGCCCCCGGTACCGGGGCGGGCGGATAACGAGCCAGCCGCCCGTGGCGCTTATCGGACGTGTCAGACCATTGCCGACATTACGATCGTCGCGTGAGCGGCATCCTACGCCCTCGGATTCTG
>JAUVYQ010000249.1 GCA_030603035.1 Phycisphaerae bacterium
CCCGACGGTGAAAGATGAGGTGAAGGAACGCATCGGGGAGTCGTCGGACTCCTTCACCATCGTCTCGATAGGCATGTGTCTGTGGCAAAGCTGGTATGTGCGAGGATTCGAGAGCACACTGATGGACTGTGCTGCCGAGGAGGATTTCTACGCCGAGCTGCTCGATCGGTTCACCGATCTAACCCTGGCGCTGGTGGAAGAATGCGCGGACATACCAACCGATGCGATCATGATGGGTGACGACTGGGGAAATCAGCAGGGCGTCATGATCGGGCCCGAACGGTGGCGGAGATTTTACAAGCCGCGTTATGCCCGGATCTTCGAGGCTGTCCACGACCAGGAGAAGCTGGCGATCATGCACTGCTGTGGCAGCGTGGCGGCCATCATGGGTGACATCGTTGAGATCGGTCTGGACGTCCTTGAGAGTGTTCAGCCGGAGGCCGCCGGTATGAATCCATACGCACTGAAGAAGGCGTGGGGCGATAAGATAACGTTCTGGGGAGGTCTCGGGAGTCAGTCCACGATTCCCTTTGGGACGCCTCATGAGATCCGCCAGGAAATACGGAACCTGCGCAGCGAGATGGGCAGAGGTGGCGGCTACATCCTGGCGCCGGCCAAGCCGCTTCGACCGGAGACCCCGACCGAGAATGGAGTCGCCATCATCGAGGAATTCCTCGACAGCTCGGCCTTCGTGTGATCGGCAAAGACGGAGGAACGCCAAGACTGAGAAGCGGGGGCGAACCAGAGGATGCACCCGACGGCGAAGACGCCGCGAGTGATCCCGACATTGGGTAGTATATACTCTTTAATAGGATAAAAAATATCTAAAGTGAAATATCTCTATGTGTAATTCCAAAAAAATTCTAAGGAAACCTAATAACCTTGTCACCAAATATTGGGATGATACGGAAGGTTTCCTTGCAGATGCTAAAAAGGTTGATAGAAATTATAAATTGTATCTTTCTAATCTTGATAAAGAAGAACGAGCATTGCCTAAATTTAACACTTGGGGATGCCGGTATACGATATTGTCATCTTTTCTCTATCCTGAAGCATTGATTAATCTTGAATATTTCCATCATCTTTTTGCAACTCCATCACCTAAAGAATTGAATCAAACTCAAATTGCGAATTTAGATCGGACAATGATAGAAGCTCTCTTCGATGAAAAGTGGTCAACTTGGATTGAAAATTCTGTTGGGAAGAAATTAGAATTAAAAGGTGAACGCGAATATCAAGAATTGATGCAACTCAAGAATTGGCGAAATCATTTAACACATTATAAAATACAGCATATGATGTTTATCCATAAAGAAATTGAAACAGTAGAGGGAGCAATCGAAGCAAAAAGGATAGCTGTTCAGTCAACTAAATGGTACTACGATATAACTCAAGTAGAAATACCTGAATGGATACAACGTGAATGTTTTAGCATCTAGTTGAATAAAGCACCTGACAATTCGTTGGAGATAACGCCTTGAGCTGTTGCGTGATTTTGGGTTTTTGATTTATCGTATGTTATTTCACTTTCTAATGTTTTTTGGAAAAATGACGGCGTACCTCAACTCTAACGTTAGTCAAGGATAGAGCGATAACTCCGTGACATCTATGGCCGGAAAGGATATTACCGTGAAAAAGACAAAAGCATTTGAGGTGTTCGCTGCTTGCGTTGATGCAATCACATAGGGGGTATTGATAAATCGGGTCAGCAGGACTGATAAAGAATTCCACTTCCAGAACTGGTTTGAGGATCGTCTTCCAGACACTGGCGTTCTATTCGACAAGAGCGGCAGAAATTTCTATCCGGACTTCACTTTTGTTGAATTGACCGAGGGATACGAGATCAAGGGTCTTGCGTGGCCGGGCAGAGAATCGACATACGACTGCAACAGCCAGGTCCCGAGAGGCTATCACAACGGACGTGATGTGTTCTATGTTTTCGGCCGTTATCCCAAGGCTGAGGATGCTGGGAAGGAGTACCCGGTAATTGACTTAGTGCTCTGTCATGGCGACTTCCTTAATGCCGACCACGATTACGTTCACAGAAATAAGAGCGTTAAGGGCTTCGGTAGCTACGGGGATATTATGATCAGAGATAGGAAAATGTACGTTGCACCGACTCCTTTTGCCGTGGCAGATGGTCTTACCGGCACTCGGACATTATTGGTCCCGTCATCATGGAAGGCACCGAAAGGGTTCAAGAAAGTCGGAGATATCGCCCGCGTAGAAGCGACATATTTGGTCGTTGGGTACGAGTTCGACCTCAAGACAAACAGTATCTCTGCGAAGACGGTTTCCAACCCTGCAGCGGGCAAAAAACATCGTTTCGTCGCCTACCGAATCGAATCGGACTCTGAGAAGGCGGTCACCCTGATTTCCGATTCCCAACAAAAAGATCCAGAGGACAAAGACGAGTGAGGTACCTTTTACTTGGAGCC
>JAUVYQ010000408.1 GCA_030603035.1 Phycisphaerae bacterium
ATTCCCCTGCGGACCTGCTTCGGTGTGCCGTCCGTGATTTTGAGGATATCCAACAGGCGGTGACATTGTTCAGTGGTTAATGTTTTCGGAGATTTTGACATGCTTTCTCCTTGATGTAGAGTTTGAGAAGGACTTTGCCGATAGCAGTCCATTGTGAATTGGTGAGCTCACGTTTTTGCTCGATGCGGGTTAAAAAAAGACACGAGGGTGTTCTTCGTGGGGCCTCCCTGGCAGGAACAGCCCTGACAAAACCGTTTATGATACACAAGCACAGAGTGCCGGAATAATCGATCATAAACATGTCAATGGCATAGTTGGCTTGAGAGATCAGTGTTTCAGCGTTCATGGTTGAGGACCTCCTTCGAGACTCTTGGCAGGATCCTTGCCCTGGTATGCCGTCAAGCTCATATCATCAAGCTGCTGCCTAGCTTCGAGCGAGTGGTCAGATATGTTAAACAAGTCATCAGAAGCAGCCGTGAATTTTCCAGCCTTGGCGTGGACCAGAGATTGGTCAGCAAGATACTTGATCCGTTTTATGTGTTCTGTAAAGTTCATAGAGCAGTGCTCCTTTCTCTGGCCGGGGGCCTGGCTCTGATTGATCATACCCCTGTTACGTTTGCCGTCAAGTGTCACGCCTTCGGCATTGCGCTTGCGGAGAGCGGCGTTTTTGTGCTTCCTGCAGCAGTACTTGGCGTCGGTACGATAGAGGTTACTCGGAAGCATTGCCCCGCAATATTGACAGGTTTCGAAACACATAAAGCGTTACACCTCAGCTATCAAATACGTAAAATAGCAATCGAGAACTTTCATAATCTCAATTATCGGCAAAAGGGAATTCCTGTCAACAGCAAAAGGGATATTATTTTTGGGATATTTTTAGAGCCGGTGCAACCAGCTGGTCGGAGATTGTGCGTCAATCTGGTCGGAAAGGGAACTTTTGTAGCTCGGAAGCAAAAGCTTCGAGAAAAGTAGGGGTTCTGTACCATAGCGGAGGGGGTGCTGCACAGTATAGCTGGGGCTCCTGCGTGCG
>JAUVYQ010000078.1 GCA_030603035.1 Phycisphaerae bacterium
CATCGGATTAAGGGTTATCGTGACCTGCCGATTTTAGTTGAGAAATTAAAGGAAGCAGTTGACCAGAAGGAGGCTGTAGCGTAGATTATGAAACCGTTCCGACCGTATGGTGAATTTCAACGACAAGTGGGACAATCTCAAAGTTGCTGACATGGACACCGAATGCAACGCCACAGACGGCAAGCCGCGTGCGCCAAATCGCGTTGGGCTACACCGGGGAGGACCGCAGTTTCTCCTGGGTCCATCCGGACGGCTACGCGCTCACGTGGACTATCTGCGAGTTGGAGGACCGGCCGGGCTTCACCTTGCGCTCAGAGTTTAAAAACGGATCCGCCGAGAAGGTCCGCTTGCACAACTTCATCCTGTGCCGCACCCCCCGTGACGCTTTCGCGTGTGCGGGCGATCCCGCTTCGTGGTGCCTGAGTACCACCAGCTACTATAGTCGCCGCATCGGGAACTTGGAGCGGGTGCTTCCAAGCGAGGAGGAACTGGCCCGTCAAAAGGCATATCTCGGCCGGGCCCAGTACTCAACACGTGACCCTCGCCGCAAGGATGGTCATTGGCGGGCCTTTCGTGATGTCATAACCCTGTATACGGACAGCAGCCAAAGAGGCCTGACGATGGGGGCCGTTGGCCCACCTGTGTCCGATGTGCGGTTCAATGTAAGGGTCGATCACGGGCGAATGCTGTTGGAGATCCTGGGCACGATGAACGACGTCCTGGTGGACCCCGGCGAGACTCGCAAAAGCGAGCAGATACTGGTCCTGATCAAGCCCTACCGCGAGGCGGTGCAGACAATGTTCCGCTGGATCGCCGAAACCCACGGCTTTCGAACACAGCGCGGGGCCCTCTTCGGCTGGCTCAGCTGGTACGGTCCCTACACAGGCATTACGGCGGATATTGTTGGCAGGGTGGCGAAGGCTGTCGGCAAGCACCGTGACAGGATTCCGATACAGGTCATTCAGATGGACGACCTGTGGCAGGTTGAACGCGGCGACTGGCGGGCGCACCCTACAAGATTCCCTGACGGCATGAAGGTCGTGGCCGATGCAATCCGCCAGGCGGGCGCCATTCCGGGGATATGGATGGCCGTGATGAATACCCATGACCCCAAGCCGAAGCACTGGTACCAGGGAAAACCGCGCAAAGATGGCGTAGGCTACATTGACCCCACACACCCGGAGGGGGAGAGATTCATCCGGGAATCCGTGCGTCGAATGTATCAGGCCGGCTACCGCTACTATAAGTTTGACTTCAATCACATATCGGGCGCCGGCCGCCTTTACAACCCGAAGCTGACCCGCGTGCAGGCTATGCGGCACCTGTATGGGATTCTGCGCGAGGAGTTAGGTGAAGACAGCTACATCCTTGCTTGCACCGGCACCGTGCAGCGTTGCCTGGCGGGTTTCGTGGACGCGGTGCGGGTCGGTTCGGACAGCCCACGCGGGGGCAGGTGGAATACCCCGCCTGCCTTGTCGGATGGATTTCCGCCCGGTCCGGGTTTGGTTCCAGAATTGATTCGCACGGCCGCGCAGAGCGCCCTGGCCAACGGCATCCTTTTCGCCTGCGACCCGGACGCGACCTTCGCGGTTCGCGAAACAAATAACGCGCATGCCTGGGAGAGCTACGTGGGGCTGCTGGGTGGACTGAACATGATTTCAGAGCCCCTGGACAGGACCGAGGTGTTCAGCCCGGGCTCGCGTGCCATGCACATGGTCGAGATACTCAATCCTCCCGCACCGGACAAGGGCTGGTCGATGAACGGCGGCGTGGACCCATGGCACCGTCAGTTCGGTTTTGTCGCCGAGAGGCCTTGGGGCAGTTTTGCATCGGTTGCGCTGTACAACACGGACGAGGAGCCGGCCGACGTGGCGCTGAACACCACGGAGTTGGGCGCATTGGGCGATAAATTCAACGTTTGGTCATTCTGGGATGAAAGGTACGTGGGGCTTGGCAGCGCCGACTTCGCCTCAAGGAACGTGCCCGCGCGCGGGGTGGCCCTGCTTCGGCTAACCGCCCAGCCGAAGGACCAGGACCAGCCGGTCCTGGTCGGATCAAGCCTGCATTATTCAATGGGCTCGGCCGAGATCAAGGAAGTGCGACCGTCCGGGTCGGGCATCACAATCGAGTTGAACCCAAAGGCCGGGGCCATCGAGGGGAAGCTCTTCATTTACAGCGCAAATCCGCTGCAACTGAAGGTGGTCACCGGAGTCAGGGCTTCAGTGGCACCGGCAGGCGACCGCGTGTACGTCGTTCAATTAGAACAGCGCAGCCGTGGCGAACGGCAAGTCCTGAGCCTGGTGAGCATCGAATGAGCCTGAACACAACCAGTTCGAAAAAGGGCTGAGAGTTATTGTCAAGAGTTGTGTATGGAAGAATGATCAGGCGGCAGGTTTAAGCCCAAAAACCAGGCGGACATCAACAAAGATGGTGAAGAATTGGAGGGATTCTTCGAGCCGAGCCTGTCGCTTGAAAAAAACATTGACGTTGCTGATTTTTTGAGATATATTGTGCAATGAAAAGAAATTTGGGTATTTTGATGTTGGGTGCGTTTCCAATAGTATCAAAATACCCCTGAACGGTTACAAAGTTTTAAGTTTAAAGTTTCCCTATACTCAACCCTTGGTAAAACCGGTGAGTTTGTGTAAATTACTAAAATGATTTACGAAGACCTCGAAGGCAAAAAGGTTTTAGTTACCGGCTCCAGCAGCGGAATCGGCGCCGCAACAGCAGTTTTGTTTAGCCGGCAGGGCTGCTTTGTCGGAGCCCACTACTTCAGGACAAAAGACGGTGCGGAAAAAACCCTTGAGCAGGTGAAGCAAAATAGCGATGGTCTTTTACTTTGTGCCGACGTCCGTGACGAAAAGCAGGTTCACGAAATGGTCGAGCAGTTCGCCAGAGAGGCCGGCGGCATCGATATACTTGTCAATAATGCCGGTTCGCTTATTGACAGGCAGCCATTTGAAACCGCAACCGTGGATTATCACGACGATGTATATGCCACCAACGTCCGCAGCGTACTTTTGGTAACGAGGTCGGCCTTGCCGTATCTGAAAAAGAGCAGAGGTAATATTGTCAATATCGGTTCAGTTGCCGGCCATCATGGCGGAGGTAACGGCTCAGGAATTTACGCAGGTGCAAAAGCCGCCGTTGCCACTGAGACTATTTCTATGGCAAAGGAATTTGCTCCATACGGCATCCGGGTCAACAGCGTCCTGCCCGGCTTTATTGAGACACGTTTCCACGAGCGGTTTAGTCCACCACAGCGCTGGAAAGAAGTTGCCGAACAAACCCCGCTCGGCAGAAACGGTACCGCCGAGGACATAGCAAAGGTGGTACTGTTCCTCGCAAGCGAGGCAGCCGGCTTTATCACCGGCGAATATATCGCCGTAAATGGCGGCCTGTATATGCGAGCGTAAAAAAAAACAATCCTTGCGGTCCACGGCTCTTTTTGGTATATAAGTGCCTGGTAATGCCAAGAGGCATCCCTTTCGGGACAAAAGAAATCATAACCGTTCAGGTCCACAATTATGAAAGAATATTCCGAATTAGTAAATAGATACAAGAAATTTCGAAAGCTAAACCGGAAATTGCACAGTATCTTGACTCATAAGGTATCCAAGAAAGCAATCCAAGAATGTGGGCGAAAATTGGGTATTATGAAGGGCGACACCTTTGTTTTTCGAGATATGGATGAGACTGCCGTTCTAATGGACTACTGTATCTATGACTATTATGAGAACTCCCAGGGGGGATGCCCCTTGGCAGGCTCAAATGCCGTATCTCGGTATATAGCGGAGTCTCCGCCCGTCCCCGGTTCAGATGAGTATGTAGTGCTCAAAGCGATGTCGGAATCGTTTTATACACTCGTACAGGTTGAGCATGTCGCCGAGGGAGTTGGAGCTCAGGCCGACGACCTATTAGGCGATAGAAGTTTTCTGATTATAGATATGGGACTCGGTAAAACGGCGGTCAAAGGTCTTGTAATTGCCACAAGGCTCCTGCCTTTTGAAGATTTCACTATGACTTCCGGCGCGGCTCTTCCTGTAGACCCTGAGATAGTCGAAGAAATCTTCCCCCGCACCAAAAAGCCGACTTCGCTGCGCTCCGTTTTTGGTGCGGGGATAATTCAGCAGTTTGGCAGTGAGGACGCCGGAAACTTTAAACTTAAAACTTTAAACTTAAAACTTCTTGATATGCAACAAAGAGCTGATTTAATGACCACAATTATTCGTTTGTGTCTGGGGGAGGAAGGAAGTTTTAAGTTTAAAGCTTTAAGTTTAAAATTTCCTAACGAACCCTGCCCCTGCGGTAGTGGCAAAAAATACAAGCGTTGCTGTGGTCGAATGATTTGATGAAAGACAACTAAAGAATGCCTAATGAATTGAAAGCCGAATTATCGACCTGGCAATGCAACGAGTCAAGAACATAGGGAGACTGCCAAGAGGCATCCCCCCTGGGAGAACTCTCGATGCGACTTTCTGCACGGATGCAAAATACCGGATACCGGATGCCCGATACTCGATACTCGCGAATCGGGAATCGAAAATCGAGAATCCGCCAAGGGGCGTCCTGCGGAGAGAATCGAGAATGGGTAATCCAGCCCCCGGACCGTCGCTCTGCCCAGCTTGCCAAGTCGCTAAGGGTTTCGCCTCTTTTAGCACAGGTTTTAATCAATCGCGGCGTAACCGATTCCCGCGCCGGTGCCGTTTTCCTCAGGCCGAAACTGACGGAGCTTATCCAGCCCGGCCAAATGCCGGGGGTCAAAACAGCAGTCCGACGGTTAAAGCGGGCTATTAGAAACAAGGAAAAAATCACCGTCTATGGCGACTATGATGTGGACGGCATTACAGGCGTCTCAATTCTCTGGCAGATTCTAACATTGCTCGGTGCCGATGTTGATTACTATATCCCTCATCGAATCGATGAAGGCTATGGCCTGAACGAAGAAGCCGTCCAGGCACTGGCGAAATCCGGCAGCAAACTCTTAATCACCGTTGACTGTGGTGTTACGGCATTTAGCTCCGCCGAACTTGCCGGGCAATTAGGTCTTGAGTTGATAATTACCGACCATCACCAGCCCGAGTCCGAGCTGCCTAAAGCCGTTGCCATTGTGCATCCTGCGCTGGAAAAATCCTACGCCAACCAGGATTCATCCGGTTCAATGGTCGCCTTTAAGCTGGCCTGGGCGATGGCAAATGAATTCAACGCAGGTCGAAAACTTGAACCGGCATTGCGTGAATTTATGATAAATGCAACGAGCCTGGCAGCGATGGGAACCATCGCCGATATTGTGGACATGCGAGGTGAAAACAGGGTTCTGACAAGCTATGGACTTAAAACCTTGCCGCAGTGCAAACTCTCCGGTATCCAGGCCTTGATTGCCTCGGCCGGACTGACAGGCCAGGGACTCGATAGTTTCCACATCGGCTTTCGGCTTGCACCAATGCTCAACGCAGCAGGGCGAATGGGACACGCACGATTAGCCGTGGAGCTTTTGACCAGCAGTAGCCAGGTCCGCTCGATGCAAATAGCCGAATATCTCAAAGAGCAAAACGGCCGGCGCCAGCAGTGTGAGCGGAAGATATTCGAGCAGGCCTGCCAGATGATAGTCCAGCTCGGCCTGAACCACCCCGAGCGGAAGACCATTGTGCTTGCAAGCGAAAACTGGCACACCGGCGTAATAGGCATTGTGGCCTCGAGAATAGTGGAAAAATTCTATCGTCCAACGATTATGATTAACAACGCCAGCCCCGCAGATGGCATCGCTCAAGGTTCCGCCCGCTCAATTCCAGGATTCTGTTTGCTCAGCGCAATCAGAGCCTGCTCACAGCATTTAATTGAATTCGGCGGCCACGAAATGGCAGCCGGCATGACTATCGAAACCCAGAAGATAGACCAATTCGCAGCCGAATTCGAGGCCTATGCGAAGCAAAACTTGAGCGAAAATGATGTGGTCGCCAAACTTCACATCGACGCAGTGGCCAAATTGGGTGAATTTCGTAAAGAAACCGTCAGCGAACTGCAAATGCTTGGCCCATTTGGCCAGGGCAATCCCAGGCCGATTTTCGCAACGAAGGGCGTTCGTCTTGCCTCCCCACCGAGAAAGGTCGGCACAAGGGGCGAACACTTGCAACTTGCCATAACCGACAATACAACCGCAATCCGCTGCATCGGCTTCCGCTTCGGAAAATTGGAGAAGAAGCTGCTTGAACACGAGTTCTTCAATGTCGCCTATCAGCCGCAGATTAATACCTATGACGGAAACAGCAATGTCGAATTTGTCCTGGCTGATATACAGTTTGAATAGGACTCTTGACAAATCAAAGTTCAACGTCAAAAGTCAAAATACTGTTCTAAGCCCTGGCCCCTGTTGATTATCACCTTATCAATCTTGAACTGCCCCAAAGTGGTGACTAAATTGAAGAAGTCCGCCGGCTCGCCGTTGCCAACATCCAGAGTAATATGGCCGGGACCATAGCCGTCTAATCCTACACTCTTAAATGCCGCATCCAGACCAATCCATTTGTCGCCGACATATGCCTGTACCCAGGCATGTGGACCAAAGCAGTTACGCAAATTCTGCCACTCTTTTACGTACACAACCCCTACAGCCACCTGAGCCGGGATCCCAACAGCCCGACACATCGCCGCCGTCAATACCGCAAACTCGCTGCAGTCGCCTTGCCTACTGGCTGCAACTTCCACTGCTGTTGCATAACCAACCGACAGGCTTCCTTTCTTTATATATTTGGCAACAAACGATTCAATTTTTTTGGCAGCCTCGGCTGCATCTTTTGTATCACCCACCGCACGACAAGCAAGGTCAATTATCTCCTTACGGTCGCTTTGTAGAAATCTGTTGGGCTTCATCGCCTCTAAGATGACTTTATCTCTGCCCGTGTAAGGAAAACTCGTCCCTGCCGGTGCGGCAACGGGTTCGACAGTTACCATTACTTTGCCATTTTCCAGCCGCTGTACTTTTTGATTGTTATTGGCTGGTATCCTCAAACTATCCGTTTCTGGCGTTGGGCTCAAAATGTAGGTAATCGATGAAGCTGTGCTAATATTATCCAACGGCCTCGGACTGGCCAAAAACACCTTATCAATTACTTCAAACACTTCGTTCGCACTGAGAGCAAATTCCTTGGCACAGGCGACCATCTCGATTTTCATCCCCGCTACCGGCATTATAGTCTTCTGTGTTCGCAGGTTTTCATCAACATAGCTGGTACTGACAATCTCACCGGCCCCCGGTATATTAAGGATTGTCGTCACTTCTGTCAAAGCCACGACGCGCCCTAACAGGTCAATGTTTCGTTTCGGCCCAACACGTATTTGGGCCTCAAGAGCCTGCAAGATTCCCGGACTGAATACCTTTGCGGTATACGTCGAACTTTCCTTCAGGCCTTTCTTGAGTTGTAGCAGGCGCAAACCTTCAGCCATTACCGCGCCGCTCGGCCATTCAAGCGTACTCTTCTGCTCGGCTCCCATTGAGGTCGTGGTCAGATTCACAGCGCCGTTGGCATCCACCGTCCCAGCCACTTTCATCGTCATCGCTGCCAATTCCTGCACAACCTCAAAACCCAGCGGCCTGCCGCCGGTCGTCTCGATACAGGTTTCCGTCATATCCATGGTTACCGGAACAGCAGCTCGGCTTATCGTAATGCTGACTTTTTCAGTAGTAGTCACTTTCCCATCAGCCACGACCCGGCTCTGTATGGCATAGCCGACTTTCTTGCCTTCTATAAACACAGCAAAGTACTCCGTTTCGCCCCTGCTTATTGCTGATAGGGGCATCGGCGAATCGGCCACTGCCAACACTAAGCAAACGCCAAGAAGATATCGAACTCTCATAATCCAGCTCCTTTCATATTTCATAGTACCGCTCTGGGATTTCTCAATAGATTCACTGCCACCAAGTATATACCCAAAACCATAATTTTTCATCGCAATAATTTTTCTTCCGGCTAAAATAAGCAAAAATTCTTTGTGGAAGCTTATGACTTTTGGCGAACTCCTAAATCTGGTTTCTTCGGACAAAGTGCCCGGTATTTGCGTCGATTCCCGTCTTATCAAAGCTGGTGATATCTTCGTGGCTATTGAAGGCACTGTTTACGATGGCCACGATTTCATCGACCAGGCCCTTGCCAATGGCGCGAAATACATCGTTTGCCAACAATGTGAAGCATCGTGCGTGAGGCGTGAACAGAGGCACAAAGGCACAAAGCTAACGCAATACGCAATACGCAATACGCAATACGAGACTATAATCGTTGACGATTCTGCAGAAGCAGCAGCCCTTCTGGCACAGGCACGCAGGGGCAATCCGGCTTCGCAATTAACCAACCTCGCCGTTACCGGCACAAACGGAAAAACCACGGTCGCCTTTCTCGTTCGCTCTTGTATACAAAAGGCCGGCAAAAAGTGCGGCCTTATCAGCACAATCATTTACGATACCTGTTCAGCCACTTCCGAAGCAGCTCTAACAACGCCCGATTGTTTGGCCATCGCCGAGAGACAGGAGCAAATAGTCAAGGCCGGCTCAAAATATATGGTCATTGAAGCCAGCAGCCACGCTCTTTCTCAAAACCGCCTGGCAGGTATTAACTTCAAAGCCGCCGCATTCACCAATCTCGCCGGCGACCATCTCGACTACCATAAAACAAAAGAAGATTACCTCGCCGCCAAAACCAAACTTTTTTCACTTCTTTCACCTGACGCTAAAGCGGTATTGAATAAACAATCGCCGGAGGCCAAACAAATCGCCGGCAAAACCAAGGCCAAAATCTTATGGTACGCCGTTGATGAACCATCTGATTTAACTGCCTGTATCGAATCGCTGAATATAAGCGGAACGGTTTTTGTCTTGGAATATGCCGGCCAAAGACAAAAAGTAAAGACCCATTTGCTGGGCCGATATAATGTTAGCAATTCTCTCGCGGCGGCGGGACTGTGCCTCGCAGCCGGTTTCAATTTGGAAACGATAGCGGCCGGCCTTTCAGCTCTGCGAACAATACCCGGCCGATTGGAAAAACTCGACGGCGATGACGTTTCCGTCTTCATCGATTACGCCCACACCGATGACGCTTTGAAAAATGTCCTCTTCACGCTAAAACCTTTCTGTAAGGGCAGGCTAACGGTTGTTTTCGGCTGCGGCGGTGATAGAGACAGAACTAAACGGCCCCGTATGGCTAATGTCGCTGAACAATTAGCCGATTTTATCATCGTTACCAGCGACAACCCAAGAACGGAAGAACCTATGGCTATCATTGAGGAAATCATCGCCGGCTTCGAAAAAAGCCCTTCAATACAAAGTAAGGAAATACGCAATACGCAATACGCAATACGCAATACGAAGATAATTGAGCCGGACAGAAAAAAGGCCATTGAATTGGCTATAAAAACTGCGGCCAAAGATGATATCGTGCTTATTGCAGGCAAAGGCCACGAAACGTATCAGATAATTGGAAAGCAAAAATTTGATTTCAGCGACAAAAAAATCGCTCAGGAGTATCTGAGAAAATCAAGATGAAAGAATTCTCAATTACAGCCCTGGCCCGGATAATAAAAGCTTGTCTCGCTCCACAGGGACTTGCAATACGCAATACGCAATACGAGAATTCACCGGTGTAAGTACCGACTCGCGAACTACGCAAATCGGCGATTGCTTTTTTGCTGTTACCGGCGACAATTTCGACGGCCACGATTACGTAGCTGATGCACTTGCCGGAGGTGCGGTTTGTGCTGTGGTCGGCAAAGAAATCAAAGACACCAAATTTATTGGCAAACCCATACTCAAGGTTAATGATACCGTAAGAGCCCTCGGCGATTTTGCCGCAGAATACCGTCGCAGGATGGGCTTTAAGGTAGTCGCAATAACCGGCTCAGTAGGCAAAACAACCGCAAGGCAAATCGCTTATCACATCTTAAGTCAGCATTACCGTGTATTTCAGGCGCCGAAAAATTTCAATAACAATATAGGTCTGCCTTTGACGCTGCTCGCCGCTGACCCGGAGGACCAAATCGTCATCGCCGAGCTTGGCAGCAACCACCCCGGTGAGATAGCTTACTTGACTCGAATTGCTCAACCCAATATCGCTGTTGTTACCAATGTTTATCCAGCCCATTTGGTAGGGTTCGGTGACCTGCAAACTATAATGCAGGAAAAATTATCCATATCAGAAGGATTGCAGCCCGGCGGTATTTTCATAATCAACGCTGACTTGGTTAAATGGTTAAATGGTAATCAGTTAAATTACCAATCACCAATTACCAATCACCAAATTATAACTTTCGGCAAATCAGATGGCTCTAACTACCAGGCCCGGAACATTGATTCCACCGGCTTCGGCAGCAGTTTCACTATCGATGGCCCCCCGCCTTGCGGGAGCCGCACGCAGGTTTACTTGCCATTGCTTGGCCCGGGCAATGTCGAAAATGCGCTTGCCGCCTGGGCTATTTGCAGCCAATTTGGCCTGACTATCGATGATTTTGCACAGGCCGTAAAGGGCTTGCCGCCCGTTTCTATGCGTGCTGAACTGCTCCAAATCGGCACACTAACGGTATTAAATGATTGTTACAATGCAAACCCGGCCTCAATGAAAAATGCACTGGATATATTGACTAATCTTGGCTCAGGCCAAAGACGCCGACTCACTTTTATCTGTGGTGATATGGCTGAACTGGGACAGCAAGCCGAACTCTTGCACGCCGAGCTGGGTGCCTCTGTTGCACGGGCCGGAGTGCAGCTCTTACTGGCAGTCGGCAAATTTGCGAAAATCACAGCCAAAGCTGCAAAAAGAACCGCCGAATACGATTTAGGTTCCCGCGAAGCGGGGTCCCTGCAAACAAAATGTTTCAAAGATATGCTTTCAGCTTGTAATAATCTGGAAAAATTCATAAAAGATTACGATATAATATTAGTCAAAGGTTCACGGGTGGCCGGACTTGAAACGGCCGTCGAAAAACTAAAAGAGGTTTTCTCGTGAAGCGAGATATGAGATGATATACCACTTGTTATGGTATTTGCGTGCCGGGGAACGATTCCATTTCTATGCCTACCAGAACGTGATGTTTCGCTCCGTAGCAGCCGTTTTGACCAGCTTCCTGATTGCCATTTTTATTGGTCCCACCATTATCCGCTGGCTTATGCGCAAAAAGATTGGCGACCGTCCGGAGTTTCACCACGCCGCTCTCAACGAATTGACCAAAGAAAAGGCCAACACACCCACGATGGGAGGCCTGATTATCATACTTGCAGTTCTCGCAACAACCTTATTATGGGCCAAATTGAACTATCCGTTTGTTCAAAAAGCGATTATTTTAACAATATGGTTCGCTGTCCTGGGTGGTGTCGATGACTGGCTGAAACTCACCAGCGATGTTCGACACCGCAGCAGAAGCGGGCTAAAGGCCTGGGAGAAGCTCATCTTCCAAATCGGTGGAGCTGTTTTGATAGCCTCGTTTTTATTTGCTGATTTTGTCGATATTCCTGACGGCCAGCTATTCTGGCTGCCATTCTACAAAAAGGGCATACACCTGGCCACCTGGATGTTAATATTGATAGCAATCTTTTATATATCAGCCACCAGCAATGCCGTGAACCTGGCCGATGGTATGGATGGATTGGCAGCCGGATGCGTGGGAATGGTCAGTTTGGTCCTGGCGGTGCTTTGCTATGTCGCCTCCGAGACGATGACACGAACCACTCCTGTTACTTGGGCAGCTTATCTCCTGCTCCCGCATATACCACAGGCCGGCGAGCTGAGCATCTTTTATTCGGCAATCGTAGGAGCCGTGCTCGGCTTCTTGTGGTTCAACTGCCATCCCGCCCAGACATTTATGGGAGATGTTGGCTCGCTTCCATTAGGCGCCGCAATGGGATATGGTGCACTGGTGACGAGAAATGAAATTCTGCTTTTAATTATTGGAGGCGTATTCGTGCTGGAATTGGTCAGCGTAGTATTGCAGGTCGGCTATTTCAAATACACCGGCGGAAAACGCCTCTTTAGATGTGCCCCCATCCATCATCATTTTCACCTGGCCGGCTGGAGCGAGCCACAGGTGGTAGTACGTTTTTGGCTCTTAGCCGCCGCCTTTGCCGCTGTTGCTCTCGCTACTCTAAAAATCCGCTAAATTGCCGTCCTCCAGCCGTAATCAGTCAATACAGCTTGATTGTTTGATTTTTCTTTTTCAGGGCACCCGCCTCCCAGAGGGGTGCCCGTCAAGTTTGTAGGTAAAAATAACCCTCCAACAGGTGCATTTTTGGTAAATTAGCTTAAAATTCACCTAAAAATGTTTCTGCCATTGG
>JAUVYQ010000342.1 GCA_030603035.1 Phycisphaerae bacterium
GTGTTACTCGGAAACGTATTGATGTGGTTGCTCTTGTGGATGGGGTGTACTGGGTCATTGAGGTAAAACCAATCGCGATGCATTTTGCCATCGGCCAGGTGCTCGTTTATGAGGGTCTCTTCGTAAAGGAGTACGAGCCACTTAGAGAGACCTGGCCGGTGATTGTTTGCGACACGGTCGATGAAGATGTGATCACTGAATGCGAACGCCTGGGGGTTGTCGTGGTCGCGAATCTTTAAAACTTCGAAAAATCTTCTCAAATTGAAAAACCACACACACACTCAGACGCAAGCTAGTGGTGGCTTTCTTCGTGTGTGTGCTCAATTAAAGGGAAGGAAGGGTAAAAAGGAACTCCTACCACTACGTGGTGAGGAAACTGATTTACTTTGCTGGCGCTTACCCTGGATTCCTTAAGCCTGACTGACTCTGGTATTCTGTTTAGTTCTTTTTAGCCTACCGGCGTTGAACAGAAATTTTATCATTTTTCGCGATTTGTCAAGGAAAATCTTTTCGAGAATGTTCTTGACCACCGGCGAAACAGCTATGAGTAAAGGACTTACAAGCGGAAAAAAAAACTTCGGTTCTATAAATGCGCTTGACAAATGGACTTAGGTGAAAAATGATTTGTCTCCAGTAGCACGAATTTAAAATAAGTGCTACTGGACATTGGCGCCGGAGGCGTTCCTAATGAGGGGTTTGCCACTTTTTTCCCAGAAATTGACTTGACCGAAGCGATCGCTTTTTTTTCTCGAAAACAGTTGACGAGGGTAGCCCCCCTCTGGATAATCAATACCGACATGGCTACAAGTTACTTCATAGCAAAACTGTACAGGCAGCACAACTCGGCTGTGATAGTTGTGCCTAAGCCAGTGACGATTGCGCTCGGGCTTAAAAGAGGTGACCATGTATTGATACAATGGAGCCAGGCGGATGGCAAATTCGAATTCAAAAAGTTCATCCCGGAAGGAGTCAAAAATGCAGGAGATAAAGAGCATACCGATACTAAAGATCGAAGTCGGCAAACACAGACAGCGGACAGAAGGTGAAGATGAGCAGATTCAAGAACTTACAGCAAGCATTAAAAGGGTTGGCGTTCTCGTGCCGTTACTTGTGGAGGAATCGGAGGCAGGTTATACGCTTATTGCAGGACATAGACGAATTGCGGCGGCGACTGCAGCAGGTCTGGCCGAAGTCCCCGCCATCATCCGAACAGGCAACGAAGCCGAAGCAGTCGAAGTGAGTTTTGCTGAGAATTTTTTCAGACGTGACTTGTCACCTATTGAGCAGGCCTCGGCGATTCGCGGCTGCATCGATGACAAAACAATGACCATCGAAGAGCTCGCTAAAGGGCTGCACAGATCAGAGCAGTGGATTTGTGACCAGGCAAAAATGACGACCTGGCCGGACGAGGTCCTGCAGGCGGTTCACTTCAAGCATATTTCGG
>JAUVYQ010000291.1 GCA_030603035.1 Phycisphaerae bacterium
GACATTTTTCTTCACGCCGGTGCTGATGAAACCTTAACCGGAGAATACGGAGGATGGACACTCGCATGCAACGGCTCACACTGGTTCGATGTGAGCCACGCTAAACACGTTTAACATAAAACAGAAAGAGGTAGTGACATGAAGTTTGGAAAAGACCTATGGGATGCACTGCGATTCCTGATCGCACTGCTCAAAATGATCATCGATATGTTCGGTGACAACGAAGACCAGGAAAACGCAAAAAAAAACAACGTCAAGGTCTGATCAACGTGGGCCTGGTTGAATATCGCCGGGCCCGCGAATCGGACTTACCCGCAATAATCGCATTCGTTGACTTTTGGCTTGCCGGCAGAGGCCTGGCGGACCAGGTCCCCGGCTCAGCACACGATTACTTCGTGCCGGCGGGACGTCACCTGAAATTTGTCACCAGGTACACTACGATAATTGCCCTGGTCGAAAACTGCATCATCGGCTGGGCCGTCAAAACTCACAAGGGCGTACTGATTCACCTGCTCGTAGCCGGCACGCTCAGACACCAGGGCATCGGCTCGAAAATGCTCGAGCTCATGAACCCCGATACTGTCCGATCCAAAATGGACCAGGCAGCCGGCGACCCTGCCGACTTCTATCGCAAGCACGGCTACACCCGAGCGCCCATGCCGGCACAGGGTAAAAAGCGCAACATCGAGCTTTTCGTCAAATCGTAGATCGCTCTGATAAACAAGACCCAAAATGTCCACCCCTGCTCGAACCCCAGCGATATCGTGCAAATCTTGACCGGGCGAACAACACGCCCCGTCTGTGATTTGCATTGACGATATCGCAAATCCACCACACCGCAAACGAAAAAACTGCAACCAACATCCCCCTCCGATTGGTTGCAGTTTTTTTGAGAGGTTCTGATGGATGAACTATTCGAACAATTCAGACATGGTGAAATTCCGAACGTGATTGAGCTGATGGCGGCCATCTCTGAGCTGAGCAACTACTGGCCTGGTGGCGATTGTCTCGACTGCAAGGGAAATTCGAGCCGAAAACCATCAAAAAAAAACCCAGATTTACTTGACAGCTGGGGGGGAAACTGTCGATAATCTGGGTTATACGCAACCTCAAACATCATATCGGCAAGTCTGTGGTTGCTCAATGAGATTTTTTTTGGTGCAGCCCTTAAAGCTTGGCGGCCGGTTGTGAGCTTTCCTGCACTGTGGCCTACGCCGGCCGCCTTGACTTTTCTGATGAATCTGCTATGATTGCCGGTAATAATACTTCTTCCCTGGCGGCCGGTTCACGTTACCCTGCTCGGTACTAACGTGCCGGCTGCCACTTTTCTTTCGATGTCCCCATCCCCTTCGAAGTCCAGCAAAAAACCAGGGGAAAAAGCCGATAAAATACAACGCGGGAAAAACGAGAGAATAAACACGGGAAAAACAAAATCCGGCCCAATCAACTTTTCGTGGTAGAGAAACTCCGGCCCGATACAGTTTTCATTGATCAATAACTCCGGCTCAATACAGTTTTGATGGAATAAAGAATCCGGCTCAATACAGTTTTGATGGAATAAAGAATCCGGCTCAATATGGTTCAAAGGGAAAAGAGAATCCGGCCCAATACAGTTTCGATGGATGGTAAGAAGCCGCCGCCCGGCCTATCGGCCGCGCGGTAGCGGCATACACGCACAACGCACAATCGCAAAACAACGCACAACATCAGCACAACCGCGGCCCGCTTAACGCGGCCCGCTCGAACACACATTCGCACCCACAGCGCAAAAGACAAACCCCCACCCTTATCCGTAACCGTGGAGCATGACAGACCTTTGCCCTTAGTCTTCTAGGCCGATGCACGTTTG
>JAUVYQ010000383.1 GCA_030603035.1 Phycisphaerae bacterium
AAGTGCTTTGGCGCATACTGAAAATGATTGCCGGAGAAAAGGGGGACTGATGGCACTAAAACAACCGTTCGCAATTAAAACACAGCTTGGGAATACAGACCTCGAGCTGGAAGCAGGCCCAGGAGAAAGTCTCCTGGTAAAGGACATAATGGTCCATGACTGCGATGAATCTTACTGCACGATCCGGACAGACAAAACCACGGTTGGTTATTTCCGAACAGGCGGGCGTTGCGGCGCGCATATTCACAGGTTGGCGGCCTGGAACAGGCATACCCACGGAATCACGCTCAATTTGGATCAGGCTGCAGAGGCAACAGCAGACTACCGGGTGAGAAATGTCATAGGCGACAGCCTTAATCTTTTAATGCCGGCGGTACCGGACGGAGACCCGGAAAGCGGTAATTATCGCTGGAATGAAGCTGTCCAAAGAGTCAACGGGCCCAGGCTCGAGACCCTTTTACAATACCTTGCCAAAAAAGAGTTGTGGAAAGGTTTTCCGATTGCCGAGGGCGAAACAATGAAAATCACCGGCGTAGCTAAAGCCAACGCATACTCGAAGCAGGTGGTTATATACGAAATCCACGAAGCAGGCGACATAACCCCGGACATGGAAAACGGGTCGAAAGCACCGGCTTACATGTTTTTAAATTATGGTAATTGTGGAAGCGCCATAACCGCGATCGGTGATAAATTATACACGACCAGTATCAGTCCGGCGGAATTCCCTTCGTTCCCACTTGGGGCGGTGGTTCCGGCAAAACATCAAATCGAGCTATTAGGAATATGCGCAAGTCCGTTCGCTCCGAAGGAAAATCTCACAGCAACGCACACCTATACGCAATTCATGAAGTTAATCAAAGACCGGGAAGTGCTTTTCGATGAAGACCGGCAGGGGATCCTTTTCGAAAACAAGCAATTGGATTTATTTGGTCGAGAAGATTCGATCGCTCAAGGTTTTTCACTGATCGGAAATAAATCGGAACACGACCCCCAGGATCCTTTTATGTTTGATCCGCCGCTGGTTTTTTTACCCGGCGACGAGCTTGGAATTTACGTCACGTCCGTTAAGGTGGGCGCGGGAAGCGAAGAAATAGACATCGAAGAACATGAAATCTGCCTGATCGAACGCGTGACCAGGCTCGAGTGAGGAGAC
>JAUVYQ010000264.1 GCA_030603035.1 Phycisphaerae bacterium
TTTTTGCCGGCGGTCAAGAACTCTCTCGGAACGTAGAGCCATAAAGGAGTTATGAGCGAAAAAAAAATCTTCGCTCCTATAAATGCGCCAGACATAAGGACTTAGGTCAAACAGAGTTTGTCCGCAGTAGCACGAATAAAAAATAAGTGCTACTGGACATTGGCGCCGGAGGCGTTCCTAATAAAGAGTTTGCCATTTTTTTCCCAGAAATTGACTTGACCGAAGCGATCGCTTTTTTTTCACAAAAGCAGTTGACGGGGGCCGCCGCCCTATGGTAAAACAATACCAACATGGCTAGCAGTTACTTCATAGCAAAGCTATTCAGGCAGCACAACTCGGTTGCGATGATTGTGCCGCGGCCGGTGCTGGCTGCGCTCAGCTTGCAAGCTGGCGCTCATATCGTGTTCATCTGGAACAAGGAGACGGGGACATTCGAATACAAAAAGTTCGTCCCGGAAGGAGTCAAAAATGCAGGAGATAGTGAGCATACCGATACTCAAGATAGAAGTCGGGCAGCACAGGCAGCGCTCGGAGGGTGAAGATGATCAGATTCAAGAGCTTGCGGCAAGCATCAAAAGGGTTGGCGTCCTTGTGCCGGTCTTTGTACGAGCGGAGGGCACAGGTTATACACTTATTGCAGGCCATAGACGGATTGCTGCGGCAACTGCAGCAGGTTTGGCGGAAGTCCCCGCAATCGTTCGGGAAGACAACGAAGCCCAAGCCGCGGAAGTGAGTTTCGCTGAAAACTTATTCAGGCTTGACTTATCGGCTGTCGAGCAGGCATCGGCGATTCGTGAATGTATCGACAACGGCATAATGACCATCGAGCAACTGTCGGCAGCCCTGCACAAAAGTGAGAAGTGGATTTGTGACCAGGCACAAATGACTACGTGGCCGGATGAGGTCCTGCAGGCGATCCACTTTAAATATATTTCGGTATCGGCCGCACGAAATCTCGCGGCGATATCGGATCCTCAATATCGGGGTTTTTTATTGAAAAACGCGGTCGAGAATGGAGTCACAGCGCGGATTACGTCCGCCTGGCTGACGGCCTGGCAGTTGTCCAGGCCCCCGGAGGATGCTCTGGCGGCACCATCTGTGGAAGGTCCAGTGCCTGCGGCCGCGGTCGTACCTCAAGCTGCTTGTATGTTTTGCTGTAATATGTTTCGGTGCGATGCGCTGAACTACATGCCCGCGTGCGGTAATTGCCTGGCTGACTTTCAAGAGGCCAGGGCAAGACGTACACAGGAAGAAAAAAGGAGTTAAGCGATGGACGGATACAAAACGATAAAAGAGGTTCGGCTTGAGCTCAGCGAAGCGTCGGGCCTGGCGAAAACAGGACAGAAGTCAACAGCGAATGCGTGTATGAAGCACATAACAACGCTAATGTTAAGATACTGTGAAAAAGCAAAGGGGCCAAATTATGGATTTACAAGACGTGATCAACGTAGTCCTCGGAAAAGGACCACAGGCACACTTGGCACTAAACGAAGGACACGAGGTCCTAGCACAAAGATTGCTAAATGAGGTATCGGAGACAATAACCGGATACTTTGACGAAAAAGGTAAGACGGAAGCCGATGTCACGGAGTTGCCTACCAGCGAGACTTCTCAGGAGAAAACACAGGAGACGCCGGCACAGGTCCCGGGTTCACCTGCTCAGCCGGCTGCGGGTGCTGGTCCTCCTTGAGCTTTTGAGCTTGGCTCTCGGCGTTGGATTTAGAAGCCTGCTCAATAGCCTGGCGTTTGTCATCGGCGTTCGGATGACAATAGATTTGAGTGCTCCCAATGAATTTGTGACCAAGTAACTCCTGAACAACGCTTATGTTTGAAACACGCATCCACCTGGTCGCGGCGGTATGGCGGAGAACGTGGGGGTGAACAGGCCTGCCCAAAGCCTTCCAACCGGCAGCACTAATAAACTTACAGACCAGGCGGGTTGTAAGGGGAAGATGCGTGGTTTGATTTGCGAAAGCGAAGTCACCGCCACGAGAAGGATCCAACAGTTCCCAGGTCAAACCGTATGAAATGAGAGCCAAAGTAAGACGCTGGGACACAGGGATAGAGTGCTCGACATTGTTCTTGGTCATGTATGGCTTTATGAGAATATTTGTAACAGGTTCTCTGTTAAAAAACAGATTAGACAAACGCAGGGACACGAGCTCACCGACTCGCAGGCCGGCATCGAGCATAAGCAAGGCCATGCAGTAGTTGCG
>JAUVYQ010000306.1 GCA_030603035.1 Phycisphaerae bacterium
GTTAAAAGAGACAACTTTTCTTTCATCTCTTAGTCCCTTCTAATCGAAAGTTTAGTCTATACCTCCGGACTTATTATAAAACCCACTGCCTCTGATTACATTACCTGCTTCAAAAAATTGTTATTAAGATCAGACCACTAACGCAAACACCTCAGCTTTTGTCCGATAATAACATATAAAGACCGTTAAAACAAGCAAAATATGCTTCATTTGTGACATATCACGCTTGGTGCCTATCCGAATAACTTTTGTGAATTCCTGTCATTGCGAGGCCTGAAAGGCCGTGGCAATCTTCTGATTATACAAATCCTGCCAGTTAGGATTCATTTTTTCTATTATTTCAATCTTTTTCGCTCTGGAGCCAGATTTAATCCTTTTTTCTGCGCCTATAGCGTCATAAACCCGGTCGAAGCGCTCATAAAAAACCAACTTGGCCACATTATATTTGCTCGCAAATGAAGAGCCTTTTTTGTCTTTATGCTCAGCAACCCTTCGCTCAAGATCGTTAGTAACGCCTGTATAAAGGACTGTGTTGTTAGTATTGGTCATAATGTATACCCAGTAGTACTTCATAGTTTTAGATTGCCGCAGTCGCCTTCGGCTCCTTCGCAATGACAATGCGAGATTGCTTCGTCGCTTCGCTCCTCGCAATGACAAAACCGAAGGGTTGTTCGGATAGGCTCTATACTATTAAATTCAAGTCCATTTGTCACCCACTACCTGGGAAATCCGGGATGATATTTATCCAACCGCTGACAGAAAGGCCTCAATGTTCTCTGTCGAAACACCGGGGGGCATTCCGCCGCCGCAGGACAGGATAATCCGGCTCCTGTCCGCCACTGAATCGAGCGCTGCTTTTACGCTGTTGCGGACCTGCTCTGGCGTGCCCGCCGCAAGGACATCCCGTGGCGGAATGTTTCCGAGCAATGTTACGGCGTTTGCCGTGAGCTCCTTCATCTCCGTTAGGGTGTGTTGGAAGCTGAAGTTGAACAGGTTCACGCCGATTTGAGGAAGATACGGTGCGCATACCAGCCCGGCGGCATCATTGTGAAAGAATTTCACCGTAACGTCGAGCGACTGGAAAATGCGGGTCAGATAGGGCAGTGCCACTTCCTTGAAATCATCCTCCCCTAAGAATCCCACGATGTCATCGAGGACCAATATGCCGTCGATGGACGGGAACGTCTCGGCCTGGAGTTTAAGCCAGTCGATGATGAAATCCGTTACAATACAGAGCAACTTGTGGGCCTCGTCGGGATTGGTTCGGATGGCTATCAGAAACTCCGTGCAGTCAGCAACAAATGTAGCGATGTTCAGCGGCCCTCGCGATACTGCGAACCTAATGGCGTGACCTGCCTGTTCGATTTGTGCCTGAGAGCGTTTGAGCCGATTAAGGACAAAAGGCAGAAGACCATCTGTTTTTGGGTTTGGCTTGACGAGAGAGTCGGCCTGTTTGATATCAGAGATGACTTTATAGGCAAAGGGCGAATCGTTTTCTTGCCAGCGGCATTTTGTACCGAAGGCCGATGGCTCCGTGCACATGCCAAACTCTGACCAGAACCCCGGCAGAAAGCAAACAGTCGGGAACGCATTTGCAGCTTTTAAGTTGGTCTCGAACCAAAGCTGCTCACTGGTGAAATAATCGAGTATTGATACTCCTGCCCAGTCAGAGAGCCAGGGGCTGTCGATAATAAAGCCCACCGGCGTCGGCTCAACCAATTCGCC
>JAUVYQ010000331.1 GCA_030603035.1 Phycisphaerae bacterium
TGGCCTATAAGGTGGGGGCTATATTCGCCGTAACTGGTCCGGCAGCCTGGTTAGGAACCCCGGAACGGAACACCGCCAAAATGATCGAGGAAGAGGTAAACAAAGCTGGAGGCATTAACGGCCATCCTTTAGAGATCATCATTGAGGACACGGTCGGTGATGCAACCAAGGCGGTGACGGCGACCAAAAAACTGATTACCAAGGACCAGGTACTGGCCATAGTTGGCCCCTCCCGAAGTGGTACCACCATGGCAGTGATCCCCATAGTGGAAGAGGCTAAGGTTCCCCTCATTTCCTGTGCGGCTGCCGAGGCCATTGTCGTGCCGGTCAAGAGCTGGGTTTTCAAGACCCCTCAAAAGGACAGCCATGCAGCGCTGAGAATCTATGAAACCATGAAGCTCCAAGGGATATCAAAGATCGCCATTATCACCGGAACGACCGGTTTTGGTGATCAGGGTCGAAAACAACTCAAAAAACTGGCCCCTGAATTAGAGATCGAGATCGTAGCTGATGAAACTTATGGGCCCGACGATACCGACATGACTGCCCAACTGACAAAAATCAAAGCGAGCGAAGCCCAGGCTGTGGTAAATTGGTCTATAGTGCCGGGACAGGTAATTGTAGCCAAAAACATGCGGCAGTTGGGAATGAAGATTCCCCTTTTTCAGAGCCATGGATTTGGTAATATTAAGTATGCCCAGACCGCCGGAGAAGCAGGTGAGGGAATAATCTTTCCCTGTGGAAGACTGCTCGCCGTGGGCAGTCTTGCCGACGACCATCCCCAGAAAGAGCTGCTCGTGAGGTACAAATGGGAATACGAAACCAAGTTCGGCGAGCATGTCAGCACCTTTGGAGGACATGCCTGGGATGGACTACAGCTAGTAATTGCGGCTTTAAGAGAAGTAGGGCCGGATCGAGAAAAAATCAGGGATTACCTTGAAAATACCAAGAATTTTGCGGATACGGGCGGAATATTTAACTTCTCACCCGAAGATCACAACGGACTAACCAAAGATGCCTTCGAAATGCTGACCGTTAAAAATGAGAAATTTGTGTTGTTGAAATAAGGCCGACCCCACGAACCTTATACGGCGCCAGGTCCGATTCCAGAGGACCTGGCGCCATTTTCTAAGATCTAGGAATTTATACGCTTGTCGAAGGACATTTTCTGGTCCGAAGGAGGCGTAGCCGGAGCCTTATAGGAGCCACCTTAACGAAGCTTCGAGTTGAGGAAAAGAAAGACGTGATGTCTGAGGAGCGGAGCGACGAGTTTCACGTCTTTCCCGAAACGAGAAGCTGAGCAGAAATAATAAAAGGCTACTATACAGCGACGGAAGAAAATTGTCCTGAGACATTTTTTTCAATCAAAGCGGAGAAAAACCTATGAGTCTCGGGGACCAACTGTTGCAGTATCTATTTACCGGTATCACCATCGGTGCCATCTACGGGATGGTCGCCCTCGGATTCAACATAATCTACAGCGCCACCGGTATTATCAACCTGGCCCAGGGA
>JAUVYQ010000190.1 GCA_030603035.1 Phycisphaerae bacterium
CTCCTGGCCTCCGGGCTACATAGGAGGCGGCTCCCGGTGTAGCCCGGAGCAGCCCCTATGTTCGCACTATTCGTGCGACCGCCGGAGGCCAGGAGTCTTGTGTGTGGCCCCATGATCTCAAACGGTGAAGCGCGTTTTCGACCATAAGACGGGGTGCGTTAAGCATGCAAAGATAAAAGATACGGCTACGGAAGTCCTGGGAAGGGGCGGTGAAGGACATCCGTGGCCGTTAAAAGACTGGCGAAAAAACTAACCCTCAGACTCCGACAAAACCGGAGACTGAATTGTTTTTTCGATGGTGAGGGTGATCTTATCCCCCTCGATGCTTTCCGCTGTCTTTTCCCATCCAAAACCCCGGACGAGATTGACAATGCGCTCAACTTCTAAAACTCGCTTGACTTCCTCCATAACGCCACCTCCTACATGTTGGCTTTGATGGTTGCAAAACATTCCGGACAGATCGTCAAGCGGGCGGCATCCTCCAGCTTCGTCGGACCGGAGCATAAATCACACGTCAAATAATAGGGCCGCGGCTCTTGAGGAGAAGCAATGCCCCCGCCCTCTTCGCTGGGCTCCACTGAACGCCGCTGACTGTCTTTCCATTGCTTACACCACTCCCTCGCAACATCCTTCGTGCAACCGTTTTCGACGGCGAAAAGCAGATAGTATTCAAGGTCGGTCTCATTCGAGATCGGCCAGAGTTCTTCCCCGGCAGACATAGAGATTTGCCCTTTGTGGATTGCCTGTTGCAGCCGGGGCGGCATCCGGAGGATGTCCATCCGGCGCTTGATTGTCCCGGCTGTTTTGCCGAACCTCTTGCCGACCTGCTCAAGCGTCATTCCATGATCGTTGACCAGGCCGGCGTAATTTTTAGCCTCTTCAAGCGCCGACAACCCCTCCCGCGATAGATTTTCCGTTGCACGCGCAATAGCAGCCTCCTTGTCCGTCATTTTACGGACGAGCGCTAAAATGGACGGAAGGCCCAGTTTTTTGTGGGCCAAGAAACGGCAATGACCAGCGACAATCTCAAAGCGCTCGGCAACCGGGCGCAATAGTACCGGCTGGAGAAGCCCCGTTTCGCGAATAGACTGTGCCAACTCCTCGATATAATCCGGGTCTATTTCCATCCTGGCCATTGTTTTTGGTTCGTCTGTTAAATCAAGATCAACCTCAACGATCGCGTTCTTTGAGACTTTTACCATCAACCAACCTCCTGATTATTATTTCGTCGGGACCGCCGTCCTCGATGAGAACGTGACTGACATCGCCCCAGCGCTTCGTCATGACAAGTTTCCGGGGGATCGATACCCGGAAAGCCCCTTTATCGTGTCGAACGCTCCTGATGAACTTTTCCATAGGCCACTTTTACCGGAACCGCCGAACGCCGTCAAGCCTTTTTGGTAAAGTGGTAAAAATCGGGGCAAGCGCGGCGGGGGAAAATCCCCTGGTTCCACCGGAGTGCATAAATCATGCACACTAATATACATTAATTATATTATATCTCTTAAAAGGTGGCACCGGCTCATGCTTCGCCTGGTGCAACCTATAGGATTAACAACAGCGGTGTCGCCCCGTCCCGGGACGACGACCATTATATTCCAGGAACCGCAACTGGTTCCTGACCTCCTCGCGCTGAGCAGGGGAAAAAGCAAAGAATATGCCACGCTCCCGCTAGATAAAAAAGAGAGTTTTATCCCTACAAAAAGGTAGTTTTTGGAGGAGGGAAAATGGTGAAAATCACAGGTGAAATGGTGAAAATACCCGGAAATAGCAGATTAAGAAATAGGATCCTAAAAGGGGGTGTGTAAGTGGTGGATATTACGGGTGAAAGAAAGTGAAAATAGGTGAAAATGTGGCATAGATATTGCTCTATAAATAGTAAAAAGAAAGGGAGGCAAGGATTATGGAAAGGTATTTTATCATTTATAGTGAGGATTGGGAGACTCAAAAAAGGTGCCAGACCCTAAAAGAGGCTGAAGCGTGGAAATACCAAAAGTACGGCTACGCCGGCCACATTATCGAATATAGGGATGGTAAGGAGGTTGCCGAACACAACTGATATCAATGGCTGTCCTATCGGCCTGACGGGGAGGAGGATTATTATGGAGGAGAGAGAAAGGGCGTATGTAGCACGGATCGAGGGGCTCAACAACACGATTATGGACATGAAAAGGAAGGCCCTGGAAAAGAATACCTTGATCGACGCGATGAAAATCGCGCTGGCGGCGCGGGATAAGTTGGTGGCGGCCGCAATCAACGACCTGACGCAAGAGAAACAGGCAAACCTGCGCTGGGAGAAATTTGCCCACGACGCCATGGCGCAACAGGCCACGCTCCTGGCAGAGCTACAGGCGGCGGGAATCGGGCACGGAAAAGGGGGTGAGTAAGATGGAGAAAGAATGTCTATCGATAGTCGGGACAGCGTTATCGGGTGTGCAAGCGGCCCAGCGCCGGGAGCTTGATCTTCATCATGAATTAACCAGGCGAACACTTGCACCGGATGTGTGCAAGCGGATTAGGCTGAATCTGCTCGACCTCACTGATGCGGAGGCCGCTCTCGACCGCATCATAGTAAGGGAAAAATACAAGGGAAAGGAGGGTAAAAATCATGCCGGTTAATTGTAGAACGTGTAAACATTACCAGGCCAGCATCGTCGCAAAATATGGGAGGGACAATATTGACGGCGCTCTCCCGTGCGTTGTATGCGCGGACCTCAAGGACCGGAAGAGCTTTTACGAGCGGATCGTCCACGTCAAAGGAGACAAGCAGCAAGGATTTTATTTCGGGCAACTGCCGGGGTAACAAAAAACCTGTTGCAAAACCCGAGCGGGGAGTGATAGAGATATTACTCCCCGTTTTTTTGTGTTCCAGGCGCTCCGGAGCGGCTACATGAACAGGACAAAACACGCAGTGATGATCGCCCTCTTTGCCTCGATGCAAAACGGGGCGAAGCACTACACCAAGGCCAGCGCCCATAGATTGCGTGAACTCCTGGCCGCGTATCACGGAATCCAGATACAAAGGCGCTGGCTTTTCTATTGCCTGGCCGACGCGGAGGGCGCGGGGCTCATCCGGAGGAAAGTCCGGTATCACCGCAAACCAGACGGGACGTTTGTACAGCTGTCATCAATGATCACCTTCACCCTCACCGGTGTAAAATATCTCGCACAAAAAAGGATCTCCGGATCCGTGGAACTATTAAAACGCATGTTGTCCTGGCTGGCCAACAAGGATAAACGCTGGCCGGATCATGCGGACGTCACGCCAAAATGGACGCCGGAGGAGATGAACGCGAATCGAAGGAGGTTGAAAGCCCTGGTCGCAAACCTGGCTTGATCGACCCACCTGCAGGACGGTCAGGCCGGAGTGCACTCCGGACGGCTTGATGCCACCAGCCGGAGTGCACAATAAAATAATTCAACAAAATCACCGGGGTGCATTTTTATGCACTCCGGTAGAAAAGAGGGAAAAATGCTGATAGGAACTGAAGAAAGGAGGCTCGCTACGATGGAGTTTGACCGGGAGGTCGACCTGGAGGCGGCGCAGTTGGTCCGACAGGGGTCTGCGCCATACGCGGCAATGCAGAGAGCGGTGGAAAACGTACTGGCAAGGAGGAAAAAGCAATATGCTGATAAAAGCGGGAGTTGATATATCGAGGCTGGAGAGAAACACGCGCCTGGGATTAAATAAAATCGCGTCCGTGTTGGCCACCCACGGAGAGGAGCCGACTATAACATCTACGTACGAAGGGAACCACAGCGCGGGAAGTCTGCATTATGCAAATCAGGCCTTCGATATTGGCATGCCTGATAAGAACACAGTGCCCCTGATCAAGGAATTTGAAACGGTTCTGGGCGCAGATTTTGATGTCGTGCTGCACAGCACGCACATCCATATCGAGTACGATCCGGAATGAAAAAACTGAGGGGGAAAAATCCCCCTTCAATCCCCCTCTGCTGCCGCAGGGCTAAAAGCAACTGAGGGGGAAATCCCCCTTCAATCCCCCTCTGCTGCCGCAGGGCTAAAAGCAACTGAGGGGGAAA
>JAUVYQ010000289.1 GCA_030603035.1 Phycisphaerae bacterium
TACAAAGGATTGATTAGACTTAACATCTTCTATTTTTATCTGGTTGAGCTCGCCGTATCGACAGAGTGTCCATACTTGAAAAAAGGCCGGCACAAAAGACAGATGAGGTAGGTTGTCGAGGATGCTTTTGCTTACTGGTGATATTCCATCGGTGATGCCGGCATTAGCATAGAGCAGTAGAAGGTAATTCAAGAGCATCCGGTGGCGGTTCATGTCTTGGATGGTAAGAGTTTGCCTGTTGTAATGGACGTGGGGGACTCGGTTCGGTGTCATAGGCGTGTCACCGAGGCTTTGGATGGGCCTTGAACTGACGGCGGGTGATCGCAGGGCTAACAGACCGGCCAACCCTGCGAGAATGTCGCCGGAAGTGAGTGTTGCAAGGGAGCGGCGCACCACCTTTACGGATACTGGATCGCAAAGAAGGCAACCACCAAAACGATAATGATAAATGTTGAGACAGGGTTCATGTAAATGAATGTATCGGTCCACGGCATAAAGAGCAAGGTAAATCTGAAAGGTGTCGGGAGACCAGTAATACGGAGTAAATGATGAAAATTAGGGTCCGCAAAAGGAGGCGGCAAAGATTGGATGGAATAATGATTTATACAAGGAACATGCATAAAAATGTTGTAAATGTGTTCGGGGCGGGGCTGGACTTACCAACATAGTTGAGCACGGCGGCGGAGGCGGAATCTTTTTATAATTATACCGAGCGCGCGCCCCTCCGCCGAAGACGTCCGGGCCGCACGGCCCCCCGGCGATCAACCGCGCGGCCGGGGGGCTCGACAAGCTCGACGACAGTACCACCGAGGGGTGGGGAAGCGCCGAGCAAAAAGCGAGGCGAGCGCCGATGCTATGAATAGATACAACGGTAAAAGATCGAGGATGTAAAACGGGATCGGAGACATGTATACACTGTGATAAAACTGTCATCGGTACGAACCTACGTAAACTTCGTTGTACAGCCGCTCCATGACATCAACATCAATAAAAACAGTGAAATTGGTATAGTGATTAAGATACCTGGGATCGGCATACTTCTCCCTGCCGTTATCGATCAACCATTGTCTTATTCGTTCTATAAATGCTCTGATCATTCTATCGTTCATTTGAATGTGGACAAGCTGCTTTACGGGAAGGTTCCTTGAACATCCCCAGTGCTTGCCTTTGATAAATTCAGAGTTGATATCTTGTTGTTTAGCAATATATTTAGACATGTAGGAACATGCCTGGGAGTAGCTATTTATGTTGATGATTTTACAACCGTACTGCTCATGGCGATATGATTTGGGGTCGGCGATTTCGTGCCATATGCGACTTATGGCAATAGTATAAGCGTCCTCTCTACCGGAGTGTAGATCTGTCGCAGGGAAGATTATGAGATGATAGTGAGGGGCTCCCCTTTTTTGAGATTCGATACGCCAGAAAAGTTGAACATTTTGGTCAAGCTGACGAAGTCGAGTTAAAAAATGATGTAGCTGGGATTTGGTACTGTCTTTTGAATTTTCATGGCCGTAGTGATACGTGAGAGTGCAAAAAATCGGCTTGAATTTGAGGTCGTCGTCTATCTTTGCGAGTAAGTGGAAAAGGCGGAATCTTGCCCTTTTAGAGAAGTGAGTGATCTTACCTCGTGGGCTGCGGTTATTAGACTTGCCAACATAATTTGGGATGACAGGATGGAATTCTGTACAGTGTGGAAACCACTCGAAATGTGGGTGTCTTTCTAATATGGTATTATTTACTAAAGTTTTTCCTTGCGACCTCGCAGCTGATGTGGTATCCTCTCTGAGAGGGGGGGGGGCTTGGACTTCTCTTACCGGGTCGCTTTCCATGGTCCTTCTCCTCAGTCAGGTTCGTCGTATGATGCT
>JAUVYQ010000371.1 GCA_030603035.1 Phycisphaerae bacterium
AGGACAAGAAGATGCTTTTACCGTCGAAATTTACGGCTCAATTCATGCCACCAGCGACATGCACTATACGATTGTGCAAATTTCCATCACAGATATAACAGACGGAACCCCCCAGGCCCAACCCGTGCACAGCCGCGTCGAACAGTGGCAAATAAATGATTCGCCTGTCTTTATCTACAATGCCGACCTTGGTAAGCTCCCCTCACACGTTACCACTCTGTCAGATTGGATTTCTGTCGCCCGGTTGAACATCGACTGGATGATATTCCCTCGCAAAGGAGAAAGAAAGCTGCAGTTTAGCACGTTGATACTCTCCCGCTGGAACGGGCAGGAGCTTGCCTGTGCTGCCTCCACTTTTACTTACGAAAATCCCGCGTTTGGCTATATCGATTTGCAGGAGAATAGCCGACGCGCAAAAACCCTGACAGTAGCACTGGCTTTTGCTGTCGGTGCGGCAGATAATAAATTGTTTGATTGCGAGGTCGAGCTTATAAGAAACTGGGCGAGAAAGAACATTGGTGTTTCCGGAAAGGCGCGGGGCAAGAGACACCCGGCTGAATCGCTGAAGTTGGCTCAAGCGTCTAACAACACTAAACACGAACTCGATAAAGCGTTGGACGAGGCCGTTGGCTTTTTTCGCGATGGCAATCAGCTCGACACTTATCAAATTTGTAAAGAAATTGTTGAAATTGCGCCCCTCGCAGACCGCTATGACATCTTGGACCTTTGTCTGCGTGTGGTGCAAGCTAATGGCGTTGCCACTGCCGAGGAACTGGTTCTCTTAAGGAATCTGGCAGGCTGGCTCGAAGTTGACACAAACAGGTTCCGCGAAATGATGGGGAAAATCCTGCCGGTCAATATGCACGAAGTAAAAGATGTAGAAGTTATCCTCGGCGTCACTTCCGATATGAGCAAAGACAAGACTCGAAAGCATCTGAATAGAGAGTATAGCAAATGGAACGCGAGAGTAACTAACACCGATTCTGAAATTCAAACCCAGGCCGATGATATGCTCAAGTTCATTGCAGAGACAAGAAGTGAATACGTAGGTTAAGAGCTTATCCTGATAACCCTTCAGCGTTTGTCATTCTGAGACGAAGCCGAAGAATCTGGCCGACGAGAAGGAGATTCTTCACTTCGCTGCGCTTCGTTCAGAATGACAGGCGATAACGAACACTTATTCGGATAGGTTCTTAGTTA
>JAUVYQ010000376.1 GCA_030603035.1 Phycisphaerae bacterium
AAGTGAGGGAAGCTGTCCCTGGAATAGCCGGGGAAGGCCGCCTGAGCTCGCTGCTGTGCCACCCGGGCCGCCGCCCTGGTGAATGAGTAATACCCCAGCCTTCCCGGGTCGACACCGCTGGCCAACTCCCCCTCTACCCTCTTAATCAACGCCGCCGTCTTCCCGGTTCCGGGCGGCCCGATTATCTTTTCAACATACATTTTAAAACCCTTTCCCCATAAATCCCTGTTAAAATGGACCGAAAACCGCTTTTCCATACCCCCCTTTTTTCAAAAGGTATGTCAAAAAAGGGGTCAAAAAGCCCGTTTTTATCCCTTTTTTCGCAATTTTCCTTATATATTAGGGCTGATTTCATCATCAGTTTCACCCCAGCCACGAAGCGACAGCACAAGTTGTAAGGTTACAGGTTACGCATAAAGGCATTAAGGAGGTTACAAACAGGTTACGCATATCGTGAACGTGTTGTAACCTTGTAACCCTGTAACCCTTTGTTTTTTCACATGTATATGCTTGATTTTTTCCCCTATAAATTAAAGGAAAATTCATTTGCATCTTAAACCTCCATATCCACCGGTGGCGGTTCTCCCTCTTCCTTTCTGAGGGGCAGGGACCAGAGCTTGAATACTTTGCCGAGCCGGACAGATTGAGTTCCTCCGCCGGCTGCTTTCACCACCCGGTACAATTCGCCAGGGTCAACATTGATCCGGTGATGCTTGGCTAGGTAACTGACGGCATCCTTCATCCTGAAGAAGTAGCCGTCGTCTTTTTTTACTGGGCGCCCTGCTTCCACATCTTCTTGCCGCTCTGCTCCGGGTGCGGTTTCCAGCCAGTCGTAGACGCACTCTACATAGCGGGCCTGTACCGACGCATCCGGTGGTGCTTCTTCATCTTTAACCTCAGCGAGCAGGCTATTGATCAAAATTTCCCACTCCGCCGCTTTCATCCCGGAAAAGGGGACATAGGAGAGGGTTTCTATCGCTCTGGCCTTTACCCTTTTCAGCGATAAAAGTTCCTCCGATGTCAGTGTCAGAATTGAGCCGTCAATGGTAAGTCCGAAACTTGCCCGAGGGGTCCTCAGCCGGCTCAAGCCCATAATCTCCAGCTCTTTTTCGCCGACCACCTTTCTTTTATCAATCTCGGTGTGGCGCTTGCGGTAAATCGGGCAGTCCT
>JAUVYQ010000305.1 GCA_030603035.1 Phycisphaerae bacterium
CCGCACCGGCAAACCGTATCCCCTTTTGCAAAGTCCTTTTATCTGGCCCGGATTTATCCTTGCCAATCTCTCCGGATCCAACGGCTTGAGCTCTGGTTTTATACGCAAAATCTTTTTCATTTCTGCGTATATTTTAACACGAATCCTCGAAATTAGCCCAAAAATCTGCGTCCCCGACTACGTGGCCCTTGTATGCACCGGTTACTCCCGTTGGTCTCCTTCCATCCATACCGCTTCGATTGCAACGTTGATCACGTCCGGGTCTCCCATCTTCTCGAGCGCTTGGTTTTGCACAAATATTGACCTGCATACTTCGTCGGCCGCTTGCCCCTGGGCAGCAAACCTTATGCAGTTTTTGTTCTCCCTATCCATCCTCATCTGCACCTGTACTTTTTCCGTTGCCATTTACTTCACCTCACTTTTTGCAGGCGGATTTGTCTGCCCACTGGCAGGCAAAGTCAAATCCGCCTGCCTCAATTCTAGCTCCTTAGTTCTTACTCTACTCTTACTAATATAGACCCCGTAGCTTTCTACGGGGTAACCCCGTAGCTTTTCACCCCCTACCCCGTAGCTTTCTACGGGGTACCCCGTAGCTTTCTACGGGGTTACTGGTGTAACCCCGTAATTTTCTACGGGGTTTTCTGTGTCTAACCCCGTAGCTTTCTGTGGGGTTGTATAGCCTCTTGTCTTGGTTTTTAGGTAAAAATCGTTCTTGTCTGTCGCCTTCCCAGCCTTGCGTTCTGCTTTATATTTCGCCTCCGCCATTGCTTTGACCTCCGGATTTTGCGTGGCGTAAATACACCGCTTTGTGCTATCCCAGCCCGTAATCCAAAATTCAAAGCCCTTCCACAATCTGGTAATCGCTTGCTGTATAGTGCTTTCAGATCGCCTAAATTCAGCCATCAATGTCGCATTCTTCATCCAGCACCCATCCGCACCAAAGCTCGCTATTCTCATAAACAGCATCTTGTCAAACGAACTGTATGTCCCCTGCAGAACCCTCTGCACCCAGGGCTGTTGCCAATACGCTTTATGCTCTGTGCTTGACCCGGTTTTCCGCTGTCTCTTTTGGTTTGCCATATTGGTCTCCATTCCATCTCACAAGCTCATCCCTGAAAATATTTTTAGACTTTGACCAGAAAGGCTTGACAGATTCTGTCGAATTGCCGATGATATGATTAGTTTGTTGTTCACGTCATCGGTGCTCGGCGAATCTTCGTCGGGCCCTTACGGGTACAAACTTTCTATTATTATCGGAATACAACATTCGATTACGTTAGTCAAGTTTATTTCCGAACTGCCCGGGACCATCAGCAGCCACTTGACAAACCGCACCGTTTTTGTTACCATCCACCCACGGCCGTCTGTCCATTCCTTGTCAGTTTCTCTCGACAGAGCAAGGTGTGTTCTCTCTCAGTAAGACAGTTCACAAACACGGGCGGCCGTACTTTTTTTACCCTGCACGCCTTAGCCCCTTGACAAGCCGTACCTTTTCTGCTATTTTACACTCAAGGTCTCGATTTTTGTGTTTAGCCAAAGCACAACTAATTACTTTAACCCTTTTGGAAGGAGGATTATGATGAGTAACAAATTGTTTTATTTGGTTCCCCTTGTTCTGGTGCTTTCTCTGGTGGTTGATGTTCAAGCTGATATCTTGTCCTGGACCGATACCACTTACGACCACCTCTGGAGCACAGCAAGAAACTGGTCCACCGGTTCAGTCCCCAC
>JAUVYQ010000214.1 GCA_030603035.1 Phycisphaerae bacterium
AGCTTTTCTACTATCCCTGACAGCCCGGATATCAACTACACAAGAGGTATGAGTAATCCGCTTCCACAAAGCAGACAGAGCACTATGTTGAATATAGCTCGAATTGAGCAAAAAATGTAGATGCGGATGCCATAAATCATCTTTTTTGCTCATTTTGACCTGAAAAAACCAGATTCCACCGGCAACATTTTTTCGCCAAAGCCCTGTTTTTTTGAGCTGACGAAAATATTTGTAAAGTGAATCGATTTGAAATCCCAGAGGAGCAGTAGAGTGCTTGAGCGTCAAAGTGAGGAATTTTGGCTGTGGTTGCCGTTTCAACCATTCAAGCACCTGGCGGGTGATGAAAGCACGGGTCCCGTCCGCACAGAGCGGACACCAACGGAGCTTGCAGCCGTTCGAGAGTACTCGAACGGTGCCAGTCTCTCGGTTCCGAGCAAACCAAGCTTCGGTCCGGCACTTCCGAAATCGTTCGTGCCGGCGAGTATTGTCACGAGCATCCAACCATGAGTAGACCTGTGACGTTCGCTGCCAAATATCAGGGTGCAATGCGACTTTCCAGTCATGGTAGGAGACTTCATTCGTGCGGTGGTCAGATGTTACTTTGTTATCAAGTAAAGTCGGAGTCGTGGTCATGCTCTGCATCCCGTACAAATGAGTTTATCGCATTGCCCGACTGGGCAAACCCGAAGGAAGAAGGAATGGGGGTCCAGAGACCAATCTGAACCCCCCGATCGGGACGAAAGCTGCCCTGTCGTCTGTGACCGCTCGGGTTGCTCTCCAGCAGTGCCCTATCCTGTCACAGATAATTATAAAATACATATCGGCAAAAAATTGTCAACCGCTTAAGGGAAAAATTGGATGGTCTGTGGAGCCTGTGCAACCGCCTCAACTGCACTGTGGAGTCCGGGGTCAGTAGTGATCAGGTTGAGAAAACCAGTCCCGGTAGGGTCAATACCGGTATAACTAACTTCCAAAATATTGTTGGCAAACCAAGACTGAGAAACAGCAGTATGCGGTGCAGCATCGACCATAAATTGCCAGACAGACAGTGGAGGAAGGGAAGTAATATCCATTCCCGTATTCCAAAAAGCACGCACAGTTACAGTCGGTGGTCCGGAAACTTGAATGAGCCCGGAGACCATCAACGGACTAAGCGGTAACTGCAACGGCGAACCGAAACAACGTGCTCACTCTACCATCATCCTCCATGATACGAGCAAGCACCTCCGTATTCTGTCCAGCAGCCACAGCAAAAGGTACGGTGACAACCGCCGGTGAAGTAGGCGGTAAAGCGAGATTGCCGTCAATAGAACCGGCTGTTCGAGTGGGACCACCAATAAAAACTCTGGAGGCTGCACGGGGTTGAGCCATGTGGATCGACATGTGACCCGCATCCTGATTTGCCCAGGGGAGCGTATTATCGAAAGTGACTGAGATGTCCTGAGTAGCTTCTGCAATGACAGCAGCGAAAGTCACGTCCGCACCAGGCAAGCTAAAATTGGTAGGGCCGTCAGCGACAGCAACACCGCCAGCAGCAGCAATAGCACCAGCCGAACGCTGGAAGTGAGAATAGCCAGTGAGCTTAACGACTTGACCGAGCTTGTTTATCCAGTCAACGTTCTCACCGTACAAATCCCACGCATTACGTTGAACCTGAGTCAAGATGTTAGTCCAGATGAATGCGAAGCCTGAGAAGTTACCACGGACGGCCAATTGACGGGCAGAATTTGGATTTACCGGCACAGAACGTTGACGAAGGTACTGGCCGTAACGATTCCGGGATGCGGTAGTACCACCCATAGAGCCCCGCATCTCGCCTAAGACTGGGCTTAAAATTAACATGATTCTATCTCCTAAATGTAGACGGAGGTCCTATTCCGGATCATCGAAGTCCTCAATAGGCTTACCATTCGGAGGCACCATCTCGATGAGGGCCTTGAGGACGAGGTAGATGATACGAAGAACCTTCCAAAAATCCTTACCAAACATAGCAATACTCCAAATCAAAAAACCTACTATATCCTGTGTCGACACGGCGGAAACCTAACAGGTATGGTGTGAAGTGTCAAGCTCCTCGAGGAGAAATATAAAGCATCTACGCCTGTGATACGCCTATGGATGTTACTATCAACGAAAAGAGTACGGATAAAAGACCCCCCCCGTAAGGAAAAGGGGGGTCTTTTAGCCGTTGCAACACCACGCGGTGGATATCGAGTGGTATTAGCAACCAAGGCCGAACCTGAGCACCTATCCGGTCCGGACTGGCCAAAACAAGGCCGGTTCCGGACCGGAGCTCCGGTTTCGCCTCGGCGGGCCAAAACTACTCAATAACCCCCGCGAAGCGGGCTCACTGCCGCGGCACTGGCCCGTCCGAGCCTGAATCGGTAAAAAGTGGCTGAGCCCTATCCACGAAGCCACTACCGAGGCAGGTCGCGAAACCGGACTATAGTGGTGTCGGCAGACCGAAATCAAAAAAGGACAGCGACAAGGCGAGCAAAGAACAGAGTTTTTTTGTGTTTTCGTAGTTGTGTGTCGGTTTCGGTTTTTATCGTGATAAAAACCGAATTTTCCGCTGCAAGGACCGACACGCCACGGAGAAAACACAAAAAACGATGTTCGTGCGGAGAAATGCTATGGGTGCTGTTTAAAAGGGGTGGTGGTCGGGGACGTGGAGGGACGACATGCAATAAAAACAAAAAAAAGAAAAAACACAAAAAGCAGAGATCACATGAAATCGAATTGGTAATTGTACGAAAGCTGGTCAACGATAAGCTTTTTAACCGGGTCAGATTTGCCATCTAAGAACAAATCTGTGTCGGAGCAGGTAATTTCCGGTGATAAAATGAGACCCTCACGCCACGCACGCCATATATGACGTGCAGACGCATTAGAAGTCCTTGAACGGGTAATTGCCCACCAACTACCGATATTCTGCCACTCTCCGGTATCTGTTGGAGTAGTAGTCCGCAAACGATACGAACGGGCACTACCAAATGTTCCGCATAATCGCCTACCATGTAACTCATCGACACAATCTATAGCAGCATTAAAAGGCATATTACACAGGTTTGCAGAAGCAGAACAATACCTCGCTACATATTCTGCAGCTTTTCTACTATCCCTGACAGCCCGGATATCAACTACACAAGAGGTATGAGTAATCCGCTTCCACAAAGCAGACAGAGCACTATGTTGAATATAGCTCGAATTGAGCAAAAAATGTAGATGCGGATGCCATAAATCATC
>JAUVYQ010000004.1 GCA_030603035.1 Phycisphaerae bacterium
GCGGTAAAGGAATAGACTATCCGCCTTCAGAGCAGGTTAATGTAACTTTAAAAAGGGCGCCTAAGGCTAAATCCGGAACAACAGTAACCCAAGCCCACCTTTTCCACAAAGAGAGAAAGCAACCGGCGGAAAACTAAGCCCAGCCACGTATTTTAATCAAAGACAATTTTTCTCAGTCAAAGTGGTGCGAAATATCGCACCCTACCCTCTCAGGAATGACAAACGGACGATTCGACGAAGTATTGCGCCCCTTGGTGTAGGATGAGTTTACCGAAAGGGTTTTAATCTGTCAAGGGGGCTTTTAGGGTTTAGGGGATAGTGGCGAGAGGGAGTGAATATCGAATATTGAACAAGGAATATCGAATTTTGAAGTGAGATTGCCGCGCTGCGCTCGCAATGACCCCGCAAATATCCAACACCGAACAAGGAATATCGAATGATGAAGGAAGATTGCCGCGTTGCGTCCAATCCGTGCAGTCCTCTCTTTTTTGCTTTTTCAGCTCCGTACTCCAGAGGTTTATAAAGTCTGACGATTTCACGTTTGAGCACTTTACGCTTGAAAGATATTTTGCTGTTCCAAATGAGATTTGACAACGAGCAGCGAGGTGCTTTATATTACGAAACTCTAGAAAGTTTGCCTGGGGAAAATGCTGGTTAAATCCTCGGAGAACTTACAATGTGAGTGAAGGGCACTGGGCAAAATGAATTGACAAGATTATTTGGATGTATCGCCTATGAGAATGGAGCAAGGTGTGGTATAAGGTGATAATGTTCAAGAAAATCAACTTTAAATTGAGAGGTAGATTATGAAAAAAATATCAATTGGCTCATGGGCATATACGATAGGCCCGTACGAGAAGAATCCGGTACAGTGGGACGAAGTGATAAAGAAAGTGGCGGAATTAGGATTCGACGGCATTGAGTTGGGCGGTTTCCCGCCGCACCCGAATCCGGACAATCTTCCGACCAAAGAGCAGCGAGATGCCTGCAAGAAACAAGTGGCAGATTTAGGACTTGGCTTTTCGGGTCTGGCAGCGGATTTGTGGAGCCAGCACCTCATCGATACGGATGATAATACCGCATATCTTGAAACGTTCCGCAAGAACCTGCAATTCTGTGTAGATCTTGGCATTCCGGCCATTCGAGTGGACACGGTTCAGCCGCCGACCATTTTCGATACGGTCGATGCGGATACGGCGTTGAAGCGGGTGGTCGATACGTGGAAGATTTGCGCAGCGGACGCCGCCGCTAAGGGTGTGCGTATGGCGTGGGAGTTCGAGCCTGGCTTTGCGTTCAACAAGCCGTCGGATGTTCTTCGCATTCTCGATGAGGTCGATAACAAGAATTTCGGTGTAATGTACGATACCTGTCACGCTTATATGGTGGCGTGCACGGGAGCACGTCAGCCGGGCGAGAAGGAAATTCTGCCGGGCGGGATACTTGAGCTGACCCGGAAGCTGCGCGGAAGAATCAATCACATCCACCTTATTGATTCCGACGGCACACTGCACAATAACGAAACATCGACCCATGCACCTTTTGGCCAGGGTAAAATAGATTTCGATGAGCTGCTGCCGGAATTAGCGAAAAATGATATGGGACACGATTGGTGGACTATTGATTTGTGCTTCTGGCCGGATGCCTGGGTCGTTACGCAGGAATGCAAAAAGGCGGTGGACAAGCTTAATAAAAAGTATGGATAACTAAAGTGAGCTAAAGTTACGAGTGCTTAAAGTTGTGGATTATTTTTTCACTTTAGCTCACTTTAGGCACTTTCTTAATGTTAGGAGTAATCTTATGGCCAAGAAACTAAATGTAGGACTAATTGGATGTGGCTTTATGGGCAAGGTCCATTCGAACGCATATCTCAAGTTGAACAAGTTCTTTGACGTCGGCTATGAAATGGTGATGAAGTGCGTCTGTGACAGCAATAAGGAGAAGCTCAAGGCGTTCGCAGAGAATTGGGGCTGGGAAAATACCGAGACTGATTGGCGCAAGATGGTTGCGAGGGATGATATTGACCTGGTTGATATATGCACGCCTAACAATACTCACCACGACATTGTAATAGCGACCACTAAAGCCGGTAAAATAATTGCCCTCGAAAAACCGCTGGCGATGAACGCCGAGGAGGGTGCGGCTATGACCCAAGCGGTCGAAAAAACCGGAAAGCCGAATATGGTCTGGTTCAATTATCGTCGTGTTCCGGCGGCGGCGCTGGCGAAGCAGATTATTGACGAAGGCCGAATCGGGCGAGTCTTCCATTACCGTGCCAAATACCTCCAGGACTATACGATTAGCCCAAAGGTTCCGCAGGGCGGCGATGCCCTCTGGCGTTTAGATGCGAAAGTAGCCGGCAGCGGTGTAACCGGTGATTTGCTTGCTCACTCTATCGATATGGCTACGTGGTTCATCGGCCCCATCTCTACGGTCTGTGCAATGACCGAGACCTTCATCAAGGAAAGAGCAATGCAGGACGAGCCGGGCAAGGTAATGCCGGTGACAATTGACGATGCGTGCGCCTTTTTGGCCCGATTCGAGAACGGAGCATTAGGGACGTTCGAATCGACGCGTTACGCTTGCGGGAGGAAGAACCAGAATACTTTCGAGGTCAACGGTGAGAAGGGCTCGGTGGCCTTCGATCTCGAGACGGCACACGAGCTGGACTACTTCGACCACAGCGACCCGGTCAGTGTTCGCGGGTGGCGTACGATTCAAACGTGGGATTCGAAACACCCCTATATGAAGAACTGGTGGGTGCCGGGGTGCGGGATTGGCTATGAACACTGGCATATCAATACCTTGGCCGATTTCGTCAAGGGAATCGAAAAGGGCGAAAAGACCTGTCCCGACCTCAAAGATGCGCTGGCGACGCAGTACGTCTGTGACGCCGTGCTCGCTTCTGCCAGGAACAAAAAATGGGAGACAATCAAAAAACCGTAAGAACAAGAGAGCACAGGTAACTTGTAACTTCTGCTCTTATGACTTATGTACTTTACTTATAGACTAAGGAGGATTTATGTCTGCTAATTCTATTGCGAACAAAGCACTTGAGCAGGGAAAAGGAATTGTCCGCCTGTCGCCGAACTGGGTGCCGCGTTCTTTTTGTGTGCCGGGGCGGCGCATCAAACTCCATCCGGACGACTATTATGCCCTCGGCGGCGAGCGCGGAGGCATTGATGAACGCTGGTTTTCATCAACCACGCCGGCAGACAACGGCCCTTTAACCGCACCGAACGAAGGCCTCAGTTTCATCGTCTTTGAGGATAACGGAAAAATAGAAAGGGTCCTGCTCGGAGAGGCAATCAGTGAGCTGAAAGGTGAGCTTATCGGCAAAAGGTTGTGGGACAAATATCAGAGCTGGCCGATGTACTCAAAGTTCTTCGACAACAAAGGCGCTTTGCCTCATCACATACATCATCGTGACGAACATGCAAAGTTGACAGGCCAATTGGGCAAGCCCGAGGCCTATTATTTCCCCCCGCAGGCAAACAACTACGGAGGCGATTTCCCTTATACCTTCTTCGGCCTCCAGCCGGGAACAACCAGAGAACAGGTCCGCCGGTGTTTGGCTGACTTTGAAAAAGGCGACAACAAAATCACGAATCTTTCCACGGCCTATCGGCTGGAAGTCGGGACGGGCTGGGATGTGCCGCCGGGCGTTCTGCACGCCCCAGGCAGTCTCTGCACCTACGAGCCACAGAAGGCATCGGACGTTTTCGCAATGTACGAGTCCCTTCCACACCACCAGGTTGTTCCTAAGGAGCTTCTGTGGAAAGACACACCTGAAGATAAAGTAGGAAACGTTGACCATTTGCTTGAGATAATTGACTGGGACCTGAATGTTGACCCGGACTTTGCAAAGAACCGATTTATGCGTCCCAAACCGGTCAGGCCGGTAAAGGAAATGGAAGCCGCCGGTTACATTGAAAATTGGATATGCTATAAGTCAAAGGCCTTCAGTGCCAAAGAGCTTACGGTCTTGCCGGGCCGGACACTAACTATTAAGGACAGCGCCGCCTACGGATTTATTACGATGCAGGGTCACGGTACAATGGGCCCGTGGGATATAGAGACTCCTGCGCTTATAAGGTACGGCCAGTTGACCCACGATGAATATTTTGTCAGCGAGCAAGCTGCCAAGCAGGGAGTAACAATCACTAATCCTTCTAAAACCGACCCAATCGTCCTGCTCAAGCACTTTGGCCCTGACAATCCGGATTTGAAAGTCGAGTAACGACAGGGCTGCCGGGCGCAAAAGGCACGCGCGGCCGTCTCGCGCCAAGTGAGGTGGCAAGCCGTCGAGTATGAAATATAATCTGTGGCGAAAGCTGGAATTAACACGAATATGAAGGAGAAGACTATGGAACAAAAGCAATCGGATAAGAAGGCCAGCCTGACGCGGCGTGATTTTCTGACGCTCGCTGGCGCGGGCGTAATGGGAGCGAGTTTGCCACGTCAGGATGGAGGCTGCGTAGAGACCAAAACGACAGGAGCTTCCGTACGCTGGCGCCGCGTTGGTCAGACCGGGCTCTTTGACTAGGTCAGTTGCGACGGCAGGCCAATGGTCGCCCCCGGAGGGTTCGGGTTGCTTAGCAGTCGCTGTACTTTCGCTGCGGACGGTGGCCGGCCCCAGACCGTTGACCTCTCAGGGGAGAAATCAACCGGTCGATGTGGGCCGGTTGATCTGACACTGTCGCACCAGCTTCACCAGTCACAGGCAGGCTGCGGCCAGGACCTGATCGAATCGAGGCGATTCTGAAGCTTCACAACCGGACTGATCGACCCCAGACCGTAGAAGTGGGCTTCATGACTTCGGCCCAGCCAACGGAGCGGCTTGCCGATCAACGCATCTACATCCCAATTTCGGCCTCGGCGCTGAGCAGGGACAGCCGAATGGCAGTTCTTGGCTCTCGTGAGTTTGTCCAAGACTGCGACCAGCACATAGGGCGAGGTGACTTTCAGTGTCACTACCGCGAGCCGATGGCCAGCTACCCGGGGCAGCGCACAACCAAAGCATTGCTCCTAGCGCCAGTGCTGGATATCTACCATCCGGGCAGTCCCTGGCGTATCGCGATGTTTACGCCTTCGGATCAGGCGGTTCGCTTCACCGCGCTCGGTGGCAACGACCTCAGAAGCGGCTGGCACGTGGGGCATTACGTCGTCGTTGTGCCGCCGGGCCGCTCCGCTGAGAGATCTTGTTTTCTGTATTTGCATCGAGGCTTGGCGGATATCGCTTGGAGGGAGTTTCACCGCTTGGCCCACCACGAGGATCAGGCCCCCGTCTCCTGGCTGACTGAAATCAAGGTGCACTACTACGACTTCCTCTCGTCGGCCCAAGGCCGCAATGGACACCGAGGCGACGGATATGAGGCCGACCTGGCCCATTTCCGGGAATTCCGAGTTGGCTTGGCGACGCAGCACGGCTATTACCCTGCCATCGGTGACTACCTCCGTCCTGACCGTAGAACATGGCTGGCAATGCGGACCGACAAACAGGGGCCTGCGCAGATGTCTCTGCAGAAGATGAAGAGCCGCATAGATGCTACACGCCAGATAGGTGTTCATCCGGCGGTCTATTTGCATACGGTGGTTCTGGATGAAGCCTCCCCCCTGTACGAGTCGCTTCGTGACTCAAGACTGGTGGATACGGCAGGTCAGCCCATGCGCTTCGGGTGGAGCGGGCCGGATACGGCCAAGCAGAACTGGCACATGTCACTTGCCTCACCGAAGTGGCGAAAGAACCTCTTGCAGCAGGCCCGCTGGATAATGGAATTGCTCGACCCGGATGCGATTGTACTGGATGAGACATTCCTAAGCTGGGGGTACGACGAACACCCCGACAGGCGCGGCCCCCTCTCAAAATACGCCATTGATATATTCAGGCAGATGCGCTCGCTGTTACGGTCGTTCGGACCCGACAAGGCTTTACTATCCAGCGATTGCGGAATGGCGGCGATGGTGCTGTGGGCCGACGGCGAATGCGGCGATCATGCATATACGTCCCTGCTCGGGCATCAGTTGTACCGACAGGAGCCTGTGCGGTATCTCGCGGCCCTCGGTACAAAGCCTTGGCGTCCCTGCTCTTGGCATTTCCAGAAAATGTGGGCGATGCAGATGGACTTGGCGCGCAAAGTCGGGGCGGGGGTCGGTGTGTCCAACGGATGGCTCGAATACACGGGCTTACACGCCCTGCCACAGCAGGTGAAGAAGAACCTCATTGCCGATATCGAGTCGCTCTGGTCTTCAAGCAAGCCAAAATGAGCCTGCCCCATGAGGGGTCTTGCGGTCTCTCACACGTCGCACAGGGCAACCGCCTCTCGCAGGCCCTGCAACGGATCTCGCGTCGGAATAAACTCCTGGCCGACGTAGCCGGTGTACCCGGTCCTGGCTATCTCTTCCATAATGGGCTTGTAGTTAATCTCCTGCTTGTCGTCAAGCTCGCCGCGGCCCGGGTTGCCAGCGGTATGGTAGTGCCCGATGTAGTCCTTGTACTCTCGGATGCGGGTGATGATGTCGCCGTCCATAATCTGCACGTGGTAGATGTCAAACAGCAGCTTCATCCTGGGCGAGCCGACCTGTTTGATGATTTCAATGCAGTAGTCGGTGTGGTCGCCCTGGTAGCCCGGGTGGCCCTTCATCTCGACAGCCACCCGGCTGTTGAGAATCTCCAGGCAGAGGTTCACCTTCTTTTTCTCGGCGTACCCTATGATTTTCTTGTAGCCGTTGACGCAGTTTTTGATGCCGTCCTCGGCGCCGATGTCGCCCGCCGAGCCGGTGAAGGTGATGACGTTGGGGAAACCGGCGGCACTGGAGGTGTCGATGGCATTGCGCATCTTCTCGATGCACATCGGTTGATACTCGGGATTGTTCATTCCCTCGATGAACAAGTGCGAGGACGTGATGGCACAGACCAGCCCGTACTTTTTCAGTGTCGCCCAGTCTTTCGGCTCGACCAGTTCAACGCTCTTACAGCCGAGTTGCTTAGCAATCTGACAGGTCTTCTCGACATCCCAGTACTTCTCGAAACACCAGTGCACAATGGACTGATTGATACGACCTTTGGTAACAACTTTTTCTTCACGTTTGCAAGACGGAAGGGTCAAGGCCGCAGCACCGGCGGCGCCCATACCGGCGGCAATTTGAAGCATCCTGCGCCGGCTGATGCGCTTGTGTACTTCGGCGTTTGCTCGATTTTTTTCGCTCATATCGGTTTCCTTTCTGTTGGATAGAGTTTAACTAAAAGTTTTCCGCTCATTTTAGTTTCTTTAATGCTGCGGTCAAGACTAAAAAGCACCTGACTGTTTGGCTCGAAAGGGAGGCAATCGTGAACGAGTTACTGCACACTACAACGCGATAGAAGACTGCAAATGCCGCAAAAACGTTTAATCTCCCGCCCCTAACAGTGTCCCGGTTGTTTTGTTCCACCGCACTGTGCGAACTGGTATGCGATGCTCTCTTCCGTGGCAATCCGTACAGTATTTCATTTGGGTCATGGCCCCGGAAAGCAGAGGCTTGTGATGGTCCTCTTCTATAATTTCATCTCTGGGGTGACACTTCATGCAGGACAGATTGACATTTGCTTTCGAATACATAATATCTGGAGGAGTGATGTTATTTTCGTCCGAGCAGTGGTCATCGGATGCACCATGGCACTTCTCACAACCGACCCCCACCAATTCGTGGTTAAGCGCAAGTTCTTCCTCGTCGTAGTTGATATGGCACACATGGCAGCGGCTGTTATCGGCTATCTCTCCGCTCACCATCGAACGGTCTTCTGCGCTACTGACATTCTCGATTTGCAGCGGAGTTTCCTGTCCGATTTTTTGCTTACACGCCGTAGCCGCAACAGCCACTGCCGTTAGCACAAATATCCACAAGCAATATCTCAAAGCAAATAGTCCGTTATTAGACGACGGTTTTTACACGTACTCCCAATCCTTCAGCCACTGACGGTGGGGCGGCAAATTGGCCCACGCCTCGTCCATGGCCTGCTCCAACTCTTTGGCCTCGGCCACGTCGAGATCGCGGCGCTCCTTGACGGCCCTTACCATATTGTCCACCTGGTGGGTGTTAATCATACCTGGGATAGGCGCCGTCATAGCCGGATTGCCCAGGATGTAACGGATGGCCATGCGAGCCAACCTATCGTCCTCTTCTGCATTGGGGTTGCCAGGCGAACTATCGCCCTTAAACAGCGAGTTGCCTGCAAATGGCTTGATGCCGAAAAAACCTGCGTCGTGCTTTATTACCGCATCAAATAGGCTGTCCTCAGGCAGTACTTTACTCTTGGCGGTGTATGGCGTGCAGACGACCTGAACAATGTCGGGATACGTCTCGATCATCCACTTGATATGGGACCGGTCGTGCGAGGAAAGGCCCGTGAAGCGAACCTTGCCCTGCTTCCTGGCCTTCTCAAGGGCTTCCATCATTTCGTCCACTTCGGCCTTGGTGTGTCTGCCGCTTTGCGAAAGCATCGTGATCCGCCAGACGTCCACATAGTCCAGTTTTGCTTCACGCATTCCCTTGTCGAGGGTTCCCAGCAGCGCCTTGGCCGTTCGGTACTTCTCTTTCCGCATCTCCTCCTGATACCATGAGAAGCCAAAGTACATCTTGTCGCGCCTCCCTCGCAGCGCCTCCGCGTAGGCTACACACTCCTGCCAGGTACAGGCGTCGATATAGTTGATGCCCGATTCGATGCATCTGGTAACGACATCGCGACGGTTCTTCTTGAAGCCGTTGCTGTCCAGGTCCGCGCTTAGCCAGCCCCTGCCTTTGAACACACCCGGCACCATCTTATCGACGCGCTTCCAGTGTCCGCCCAGGCACACAGCCGAGACCCACAGTCCGGTCTTCCCGAGTCGCCGATACTCCATTTTTGGGTTGTAGCTGCGAGTTTTCTTAATGGCCGCCGCGGCATTGGCGCTTCGGCTGCCCACGGCGCCGAGTCCTACGGCTACACCTGCTGCGACCACTGCGCCGTCGCGCATAAACTCCCGCCGGGTCAAATCATTTGTCTTACCTGATTGTTGTTGTTTGTCATCCATACTTTTCTCCTTTATTTCTTAACTCCGGTTTTTGTTACAGGTTATATTTTACTTTTTTACGTCTCACTTTACTATAGCAATTCTTCAGATAATCGCGCGATTTTGCCAGATTGGCCGTCATCACGTCGGCTTTCGGATGCCCGTGCATAAAGGGATTGACGTATCCGCGGTATCGAATGTCCGCGAGAGCTTGTATCCACGGCGTCATATCTGTCTGGCCGATGCCCGGAAGCTACTTTGCGCCCGGATTGTGCTGCCAGGCGTAGAAGAAGAAAAGCTGCTTGCCGCAGATGCGAATCGCCTCCGGCACCGAAGCCTTGAGCGTCTGGATGTGATACAACGCCAGTGCAATGCCTAACCTCCGCGAGGTGTTGGTGTCAACGAACGCCTTGAACGAATCCAGCGAGTTAAGCAGCGCATTACCGTGGTTTTCAATGGCAAGATAAGAATTGTACTTCTCGGCCAGTTCGACCAACGGCTTGAGGCCTTCGATAAATTGTCTCATCCGGGCGGTCAGTTCCTCCGGCTTGCAGGGCCCCGCACTGCCTTGAATAGCCACGCCGCCGCCGGACTTGCCCAACAGCTCCGCATAACGCTTGTAGCCGCCCCGATAGACCGAAAACGCAAACAGTTTCAGCTTGTGCTTCGCCAGCAGCTTTTTCAGGCCCTCTGCACCCAGCCGTTTGGCCACATCGTCGAGGTGCGGACAGCCCTCGTGCGCCGACCAGATGTCAATCGCCTCAAAGCCCAGCTTCGCTATCCGCTCACACGCCTGCTCGATGGGCAGTTGCATAAAGTGAATCGAAGACGTTGACAGCCGCATCCGCCACTTCTTCCTGGCGGCCTTCCGTGCACACCCTGGCAGGACAGGTGCCGTAATCCCGGCCGCCGCACCGAGACCTATAATTTTCAGAAGATCGCGACGCGTGTAAACGGGCGTATTTATGTTCATGTTCCTTTTCTCCTTGTTAATACCGGATATATCGGCTTTCATACACCATCTTCCGCTTTTTAATTATTGCTTATAAAAAGTCAATTATGCACATTCCTCTTTTTTTGTCAAGCGTTTTTTTCCGGATTTGACGGCTTCGCGATGCCCCTATGATAAACCATGCGCCATCATTACTCAATTCATTTGCAAACATGTGATACCAAATTATAATAATTTTGAAATTTATTCAACCAAACGGCTAAAATACCTCTTATGAGCAAAGCCAGGTGTGATATTCGAATAGGCACCTCAGGATGGCATTACGCCCATTGGGAAGGACTATTTTATCCTGACAAGCTGCCAAAAAGCAAGTGGTTCGAGTACTACGCGAAAGATTTTGACACCGTGGAAATCAACAACACCTTCTACCAGCTACCGAAAGAGCAAACCTTTAAGAATTGGCACAAGCAAGCCCCAAAAAACTTTCTCTACACGGTAAAGGCCAATCGGTACATCACCCACATTAAACGGCTGAAAGACCCGCAAGACTCGCTCGAGCGGTTTTTTGAAAGAGTTAATATCCTGAAGGAAAATCTCGGGCCTGTTCTTTATCAACTGCCGCCGAATTTCCACAAAGACCTTGACCGGCTCGGAACTTTTATCAAGTTTTTGCCCAGAGACCAAATTGCCGTTTTCGAATTCAGACACGAAAGCTGGTTTTCAGAAGATACTTACCAATCGCTCCGTGAATTTAATATCGCCTTTTGCATCCACGATATGCCGGGTATGAAAGTACCTCGCGTGGTTACAGCCGATATAATTTACATTCGCTTTCACGGCCCAACAGGCAAATATCAGGGAAACTATTCAAAACCCGTATTACAAAACTGGGCAAAGTGGCTCAAAGAACACACAAAACAAGCGCACAGCATCTACGCATATTTCAACAACGACATCCACGCTTATGCCATCCGCAATGCAAAGACATTGAAAGAGCAATCCAGAAAGCACCACCCGATAAAGTAACGAACCCACCATACTTTACAACTACCGAGACAATCAAAAATTTGTATGCTGCTTGCCATAGTAAGCAAAAAAGCCATCAATGCTTATGCATTGATGGCTTTACGGCAATTTGGATGTTTATTTTTTCTTCTTGGTTGCTTCTTTCTTAGCTGTTTTTTCCTCTGTCGCCTTCTTTTTACGTTTCTTTCTTGCCATCTTAAAACCTCCATGTAATTAAAAAATAATTTTTAATAAGCGAGTTAACACCCGCTGCCTCTTGGCAACTTACATCTTCTGTTAAACTCAGATTCTCCAAAAACTTTCACACAGCAATTTTACTCAGGACAGAATGTTTAGTTGGCTATTCTCTTCATAGCTACTCTGCTTTTCTATAAGGTTCTCTGGGTTCCCTATCTTCCTCGCCGTCTACTCCGTAGTCATAGTCTGTACCACCAGAGGAGTCTTCTTTCCTAATCAGGCCTTTCTCTAATAAGCTGGCACACTCAACACAATATCTTGTCCATGGGATCGCCTTGAGCCTTGCCTTTGGTATTGGTTTGCCGATGCCCTGGCAAATTCCATATGTACCATCCTCGATACGCTGCAGAGCATCATCAACTTCCACAATAAGTTTTCTCTCGCTGTCCATTAGCCCCAAAGTAAATTCCTGGTCAAAGTTATCTGTCCCTATATCAGCCATATGAATTGGCATACTTGATAGGTCACTCCTTGACTTTCGCAATGTTTCGTCTTCCATACAAATTACATTGCCGAGTATTTCGTTTCTCTTTGCCAACAACAAGGCTTTGAATTTTCTTATCTCTGCGGATGTTAATCCACTTTTGTTTGTTTCCTTCTTTCCCATAGAACTTCCATAGTTCGCAAATCATTTGTATCCTTTCTACAAGGTTGTCATTTGCAGAAAAACTTTGATGGGCTAGGATTATCGCCCAAGAAAGCTACATAAACTCCTTACAAAAACCCGCCTTAGCGGCTTAATGCTTGTTTCGATTTCATCAGAGGTCATACCAATCATAGCAAAAGAGAAAAACCCAAAAACAAATCCCGCCACGGCACATGCCAGACGACGAATTTTAACAGGGTCTATTCTGGGAGAAAGATAGGTTGAGACCTGATTTTCGATCTCTTCTAAATAACGCAAATATGGTTCCTCCAATTCGTCCAAAGTATCAGACTGAAGTTTTAGCAACAACTTCCCTTGGAAGAGCAAAAGGAACTCTTCGCTGGAATCAACGAAAAACCCATAGTGAGCATTCAACAAATGTTCTAACATATCTTCCAGATTTTTGGGTGCACAATCATATAAACGGAGACGCTCAATTAAATGTTCTATTGCATCTTCCACCAGGGTAATAACAATCTCCTCCTTGTCCTCAAAATGCTGATAGAGAGTTCCCTTGCCTACATCGGCTTTTTCCGTAATTTCCTCGACTGTTGTAGCGTCAATACTTTTTTCGCTAAAAACGTCCAAAGCAGCTTCTTTTAGCTTTTTTCGGGTTCTTTTAGCCCTCTTCTGCGTTCGGCTTTTTCCAGATTTTTTAGCTTCGTTCTTCATAATTCTGACTATTTAGTCAAAACTGACCAATTGGTCAAGAAAAAAATTGACATTCACAAAAAAATTATTATCCTTACTTGGCTCAGTTAGAACACAGGAGTGTTAAATGGATAATCTTGGTAAAATTTTCGAATAGTTATTTCAGGAAAAAGAGAAAGGAGCACGAAGATGACTAAATGGAAACCGACTTTTGAATTTCTGCTTTTGTTGGTTTGTTTGCTATCCCTGACGGGTTGCGATGGTAGCAAGCAGGAAAGAGACAAAGCTGTTGCAGAAGCGGAAAAGGCCAAAGCTGAATTGGCAAGGGTCGAGGCTATCATAGAGGAAATCCAAAGCGAGAGGGACGAGCTAAAAGAAAACTTAGCTACTATTTCCGAAAATTGGGAGAAAGCCAACTCAGAATTGGTTGTTGTTACGCAAGCACATGATGACTTACTGGATCAGGTCAACGAACTAACCAATGAGCGAGACTCAGCGATTCTCCAGGCAAAAGATGCCAAAGCACAGGCAGAAAGGCTTGGCGAGCAGTTGAAAGAGAAAACTGAGGAACTTCGTGCATATGAGGAATGGGTCAAAGAATTACAAGCAACTATAAAAGATCTTGAAGGCCAAATCGAAGAAATAGATAATCAGTCGATTGAACAATCAGCTGAGGAGGTAAGCGAGCAAAGCAATGATACCCGTGAACCGGATGTCCAGTTTGTCCCTACACCTCAAGACATGGTGGACAAAATGCTGGAGTTAGCAAAAGTCAAAAAGAACGATTTGGTCTATGACCTGGGCTGCGGGGACGGCCGGATCGTAGTGACGGCGGCCAAGAGGTACGGCTGCAAGGCCGTAGGTTACGACATAGACCCGCAGCGTGTGAAAGAGTCGCTGGAAAACGTGGAGAAGAACAAGGTTGGACACCTGGTTAGAATTGAGCAGAAGGACATCTTCACCCTCGACCTCAGCAAGGTAAACGTAATCACTCTCTACCTGCTTCCGAGTCTGAATGTGAAGCTGATCCCACAGTTGGAGAAGCTCAAGCCCGGCTCACGGATTGTCTCCCATGACTTCGGAATGGAAGGAGTCAGGCCAGACAAGGTCGTTAAGGTTACTTCTAATGAGGACGACGACGAACACGAGATCTATCTGTGGATCTCGCCGCTCAAGAAGATACCCGATTAGCATTTAAGATGAGTGAACAGTCTACCGAGCAATCAGATAAGGAAGTTACTGATGAAAATAATGTTTAACGATTTAACGGTTAGCTAAGATGGCGGAATACACAAAAAGACAAATAACCAGGCACATCTGTGACCTTTTTGTGGAACGCCCCGAAACAATCCGGGCAACGCGATGGGCCTGTGTAATCAAAGACGGCAAGCTAACGGTTGTAAGGCGTCTTATGGTAATGCCAACCGACATCGTAATAACTGAGAGTGTTCTGGAATCTGGTCAGTCCCCATCGGGGCTTTTGATTTATTATGGCGTCTGGAAAAACTGGCGCAAACTAATCGCCGCTGATATCAAGATATAGAGAAACATTATGTTATATGGCTATTGTAGTAGAGCATTTGTCACTTTGGATACGTTTGTCGCTGATTTTAGTTTTCTCGATCCTGAAATATCGGTGGTTCATAAAGCAAAGAAGAAATGGAACTGTTTCTATGATAAACAAAGTTTACAACCAGGCAATATTCGAACCAATCGTTCGTTTTATTAAGTATCATATACTACACATTGATGATTCTGCCAACAGAATTGCCATGGGTGTTGCAATTGGCTTGTTTGTTGGTTTGACACCTCTTATAGGTCTGCATACGCTGATAGTGTTGCCCCTGGCCCTTCTGGTAAGGGGCAACAAATTTGTTGCTCTTACTTGCGTCTGGGTAACAAATATTTTTACCGCTGTACCTATCTACTATTTCAATTATATGGTTGGATGGATCCTTTTGGGGTCTTTAAGAGGAGAACAGGTGCTAACTCGTAGAGAAGTCGCCGGGCTGTTTAGAAAGTTTCTTTCGTTTGATAATATTGTGGCATTCTTTTGCCGCGATGATTTTTTACGTAGACTTTGGACATTGCTTGTAAATATTAGGTCCGAATTGTGGGTAGGCAGTTTAGTTGTAAGTACTGCTGTTTCAGTTACGGCCTACTTTATTTTTTATCATCTTATTAAGTGGCACCGCAAAACTCATGCGCACCATCGCTTTGTTAAACATCGAAATATAAGGGGACACTATGCTAAAGGCAAAGGAATTTACGATTGAGTTAGAAAAAATAGATGCAGGCGAAAACCCGCTTCGGTTGGAAGGGGAGAATAAAGGTATTGCCGAGCTATCTGAATCGATCAAAAGGATTGGCCTCATTAACCCTCTCGTGGTGGCTCCTGACGGCAAATATTATCGTCTTATCGCCGGTCATCGCAGGTTTGCTGCATGCAGAAGAGCTGGGCTCAAGGAAGTCGCAGTCCGTATCACTCAAACAGACCAACGAGAAATATGTGAGGTAGCGCTCGCGGAAAACCTGTTCCGAAAAGACCTGAGTCCTGTCGAAATGGCTGTGGCCGTAGTAGCTTTGATCAAGGAGGGGGGTATGACCCCCGAGCAAGTTGCGACCGTCTGCAGTCGCCCTATTGCTTGGGTAAAAGAGCAAGAGGAAATTTTAAGCTGGCCGCCTGATGTGCGCGAATTTGTTCACGAAGGTTGGTTAACTGTACCCGCTGCATCGAATCTTGCTCTAATTGAGGATAATATTCATAGAAAGTTCCTATTAAATCAAGCGAAAGAAACCGGCGCGACTGCCCGGACTACAGCGGACTGGCTTCATGCGTGGCGTACATAACAATCAAGTTCGTTGCAAGACTCCCTATTGCCAACGGCGCCGATGTTAACGCAATAGACAACCGAGGCCGGACTCCGTTGTGGCAGGCCAAAGAAAAAGGCCAATGAAAAAATCATTGAACTGCTACGCAAGCACGGGGCTGAAGAATGATTCGATACTGGATGCTTGATCTCGATGCCCGATGCCCGTTTAACCAGTCAAGAAACACGAACTACGAAAGGACGTTCAGTCCCTTTTCGATTGCGTACCGGCGGACGGATTCAATCTCTTGCCTCGTTGGCCGGCGGCTTATCTGACTGTGCTCAAAGGCCTTGAAGCAGGGACGATATTGGTCCATTACGTTGATGGTAGTTGAAGGCGAAATCTCCTCCACCAAAAAGTCTATAATCTCGAAGCTGCCCGCCAGGTTCTCCGGCAAAACCAGGTGTCTAACCAAAAGCCCGCGTGTAGCAAGCCCTTTATCCACCTGCAAATCGCCCACCTGCCGATGCATCTCTTTTACAGCAGCAAAGTTAATCTGAGGATAATCCGGAGCATTGGAGAGTTGCTCAGCAACATCGGAATCTGCATACTTCATATCGGGCATATAAATATCTACGAAGCCGTCAAGTAATTTGAGCGTTTCGACCAAATCGTAGCCGCCGGTATTATATACTATCGGCAGTGTCAGGCCCTTTTTTCGGGCCAATTCAATAGCTGCCGCAATAGCCGGGACAACGTGCGTAGGAGTAACGAAGTTGATATTGCTGCAACCGTAACTTTGCACCTCAACCATAGACCGAATTAACTGCTCAATCGTTATCTGGCGTCCGTTACGATGATGGCTGATATCGAAGTTCTGACAGAAGATACACCCTAAGTTACAGCCGGCAAAAAATATAGTCCCCGACCCACCGAAGCCGACAAGGATACTTTCCTCGCCGAAATGGGGCCCCACCGAGCTAACCACCGGCATATCACCGATGCCGCAAAACCCTGTTTGCCCCTTGCTGCGGTTGACCTTGCACATCCGCGGACAGAGCGTGCAGGGATTCATACGCTCCCACAACTGCTGAACGGATTTGCTAAAAGAACCAGCATTGGTTGGCAAAGGTGTCATAATCAGGCTTTGTTTCTAAAAATGACTTTATTGTCACCCTGAGCGCAACGAAGGGTCTCGTTTAGCTGTCGCCGGCACGGCGACGCTTTATTGTCATTCCTGCGGAAGCAGGAATCCACTTTTATCATCGCCAGGAGCGCAGCGATGAAACAATCTAATTTTTCCCCCAGGTGCCCGCTGCAAAGGATGAATAAAACAGGGGGTGGCACCTTCAAACTTGTTTGGAGGTGCCGGACATTAGACAAGAATCTCTGGCGTTACCATCCAATCGATTTGCCATTGCTTGGCCTCGGAGCGGCTCAGGCATACGATACCGCCTTGCTCGAAGACCACCGTATTGGCTGATTCGCAGCCGCTTAAAAGCAGGGACGCCAGCTTACTCATAAAGGGCAGATGCCCGACGACCATAATACTATGCTCCACAGAGGCAAGTTCGTCCTTTAACGCCGTAACGTCATCGTTCGGCCCAAGACCCTCGCGCGTGATTGTGCCTTCTTTTACTTTAACAGCTTCAGCCAGGACATCAGCCGTCTGGACAGCCCGTTTCTTTCCACTGTGCCACAAATAATCGACACACAAGTTTAAAGGTTTGATGAACGCAGCAACTTTCTGTATGTCCCGGTGTCCTTCTTCAGTCAGCGGGCGCTGCGGGTCTATTTGTTTTGAAGCTGCTTTTGCGTGCTGGACAAGGTACAATTCCATTTTAATCTCCCTTGTGTCATTGCGAGGAGCGTAGCGACGAAGCAATCTCAAAAATATTTAGTCCCGCAATTTATTGCGGGGTTGTTTAGTCTGGCTAAATCTACACTCAACTTTACATACTGCAGCTGATTTTTTCAAGCCAATTAAGGTCAGAGCATATATCTTCCACCGCCAACGAAACTCATACTTGAATGCTCGGAAGAATTATGGTAATAAATTACTGCGCTATGAAAGCTCGAATGAAAAAATTATTGGTTGCGGCTGTATTTGCTATCTGCCTCGGCGGCCTTGCGAAGGCGGATTTAGCAAAACGAATTGACGGCATTATCAGCCAATCTTCCCAGAAAAAGGTCCAATTTTCCATTCATATCGTAAAGGTCGGTTCCGGTAGGACAATATACGGCCATAACGCACAAAAGGCGCTGATACCGGCTTCGAATATGAAAGTAATTACCTCTGCAGCGGCTCTAAAATATTTAGGCCCACATTACGAGTATAAAACAAAAGTTGGGCTTTGTGATGATACCCTCGTAGTAATAGGAGGCGGTGACCCGCTGTTAGGTGACAAAGTTACGGATGCCCAATATGGCCGAGAGGACGACTGGATATTTCAAGATATAATAGCAGCATTGAAGCACAATCGGATAAAAACCGTCAAAGATATTATTGTTGACAGCAGCATATTTGATGACCGGCGCGTTCATCCGAACTGGCCGAAGAAAGAGTTGAATCGGCGCTATGCCTGCGAAGTGAGCGGCTTGAATTTTAATGGCAATTGCATAGAAGTTACCGCAGAAAATACCGGCGGAAAAGTGGCTGTTTTTATCGAGCCGAAAACCGGTTTCGTAAAACTCATCAATAAGGTCAAGCCGATATCAAAGGGCAGCAGTACCGTTGGCTCTTATCGCCAGCCCGAACCTAACAAAATTGTCGTTCACGGCAAATGTAGAAAGCAGGCAGGGCCGTTCGCCGTTGCCATTGAAAGACCTGCTGCCTTTTTCGGGTTTTTGTTGGCGGAGAATTTAGCTAAAGCAGGAATAAAGACAAATGGTCAACTCATAGAAAAAGCAGTGAGCGATGACTGTAATGTCAGGGTACTCGCCGAATACAGCACATCAATAGCTGATTGTCTGGCGCGATGTAATAAAAACAGCCTGGGATTGGCAGCCGAGGTGCTTCTTAAAACTATTGCCGCTGCTAATAACCCGGACGGAAAAAACGGCAGTTGGGAAGGGGGGCAGCAAGTAATTTCGCGCTACCTGTTGGGGCTTGGTATTGATAGAGGTCAATTTTATATCGATGACGGCAGCGGCCTGAGCAGGCAAAATAAACTCAGCGCAAATGCTATAACTAAAGTATTATCAGATGTTCACAAGGGCAGGCATTGGAGAGTTTATAAGGCCTCGCTCGCGGTAGGGGGGGTGGACGGAACAATTGCCAGGTATTTCAAAGAGCAGCAGTACAAAGGCAAAATTTTCGGCAAAACCGGATACATGGCCGGCGTCAGGGCCTTTTCTGGCGTATGCACCACCGAAGACGGCGATTATATATTTTCCATCCTCGCCAACAACACAAACACCAAAACCCGCAGCGCATTCCACGACCTCGCAAAAGCAATTATCGATTAGGCACTCGCATATCACATATCGTAAATAAGACTGAAAATATCTTGATTTAGGGGAAATTGGGATTTTTTGAGGTTGTTTTTCGGGGGTAATATTGGTTTTTGGGGTAAAAACGGGGGCGAGGGGATTGGGTTTGTATCTCGTATCTCGTATTGCGTATTGCGTATCGCGCTGGGGGATTGGCTTTGATTGGGTTTGTTTTGGGTTTGTTTTCACCAAGTGTCCAATTGGAAATATTTTCATATTCCTTTGTTTTAACAGCACTTACGTTCATTTGAGCGTCCAGCAAGTTGGCTTTGATTGGCTTTGTTTTGGGTTTGTTGTCACCAAGTGTCCAATTGGTAATATTTGCATAAACCACTGTATGAATAGACTTTACGTTCATTTGAGCATCCAGAAAATTGGCTTTGTTTTGCATAAAAAGAGCTGATTTGTAGAGGGTCCTCGACAGATGTAGTGCCTTATAGGCACGTAAATAACTGGATTCTCGATTCTTGATGCTGGATACTGGATTCTCGATTCTCGTCGTATAGCGTATAGCGTATAGCGTGAAGCGTGAAGCGTATCTCGAGAAACAAGGTTCGTAGTTCGTGGTTCGTTGTTCATAGTTCGTGGTTCATAGTTCGTGGTTCGTGGTTCGTTGTGAGTGGTTAAATGGCATTTCAAATTTCAAATCTCAAATTTCAAATTGTACTGTCTCTCTACTATTGGGCGAACCTGCGCGTTTGAGTCGAAATTTGGTGCTTTTTTGACGGGATAAACAGGATTAACTCGATGTGAGAAAAGGAGATAAAAATTTTTTCGATTTTTTGATTTTTTGTTCTAACTACCCGCAGATTTGATTGAAATTGGTAAGCCACAGAGGACGCGGAGGGCGCAGAGGAGGGGAAGTGAAAAACTTAAAGTCAAAAGTGCAAAACCACAGTGTAAAATTCAAAAGAAAGTCAGGCCTTGACGGATTAAAACCTTTGGTGTATTCTCACGGGGTAAATAACACAAACACCAGGCAGCTCAAGCTTCATCGAAAAAAACTAAGTACTGAAAACTATATCAGCATGGCGGAATTCCTTGTATTGACGGGAATTGCGGTTTTGTGAGGGGGTGAGAGTAGGTGAAATAGTTTTGAGTTTTGAGTGTAGAGTTTTGAGTTAGAGGATTTTAGGTCGGCAGTAAAAAGCTGTCGGCCTTTTCCTTTGCATAAAACCCATTTGACAGCGGTTAGAACAGGCTATAGACTTAATTATGATCGATAAGACTTTCAAGAAATATAAATTGGGAGATTCTACATAAAAATAGTTGGCACGAGGGAGTAACAATGAAAATCTTTAAGTTATTCCGAAAGGAAGACACCGAGAATGTGTACGAACAGATCGCTCAAGGAATAGTACTGTCTTCCTTGCTATACCGTTCGGAGGTTGAAGCAACAAATAATCAGTATTCAGCAGATGCTGGCGCTGAAATAGCGTATTTCCTTCTGCATATGCTCGACGAGCAACTATTTAAAGAGATCGGTCCTGAAGCCCGAGATAAGGTATTTGATAAAGTAGCTATTAAGGTTCTCAGTGATTATGTAGGAGCGACACTAAAACCAGAGACACCAATAGAGATAGTACTCGAGTTGGGTAGATCGATGCTAGATACGCTAAATAAAAGGCAGACAATCTACTCGAGGTGTCAAGCTCTCCTAAATAAGGGTGATGTTGTTCCACCCAGAGGGACGATATTGTTTGCTTTGTCGTTCTACATTCACAGGGCTTTGCGAAAGACAAACAGAAATGATGTTGGTGAAATTCTCTGTGGAAAGCGAGATATAGACATCTCAGATTTGAAAGATTTTCCGTCTAGCGGGGATGTGCTTAAAGTAACTGTGTCTGCCATGAATATGCTGATTGAAAGTGTCAAGATATGGAAAAGACTTATTAAGTCAATCCCTTATGACTAACACACGTAGGGAAAACTGGGGACAGCTCACTACTTTTTATTATGGTCACATCTCTCGATGCTGACCTATTATATATTCTATGAAAACTTTAGACCAGCGTCAGTCTTTGATAGGCAAGAGTCCGTCTAAAGACGGATGCCAGGATTTATAAAGGCCGAGTGGTAACAGCACTCGGTCTTTTTCTTATGCGCGAGGCACTAACCCAGAAGGTGCTCCCTCCGTAAGAAATGTGGCGAGATATGCAATAATTTAGAAAATTAACAAAAGGAAAGCGTGTTTTTTACAATTTTTTCTGGGCGCAAGTGCTTTGTGAAAAAGGAGATATGAACTTACAATGTTATTTCAAAGAAATTTCAATTTTTTTTAGGAATTACTTTAATTTTTTTGCCCAGAATAGGCGATTATCAATATAGAAATGACAAATATTATTGGACGATAGATTGACTTTGAATTTGTAGTATCACAACATTTAGAACAGTTATACCTAGCTTTGCTATTATATCTGTGTTCAGAGGGACAATAAAAAATGCCGAATCCCAAGTGCTTCATAAGCTACTCCCATGAGAGTAACCAACACCAAGAATGGGTTGCACGTTTAGCAGTTTTGTTAGAGCACAACGAAGTTGATGTGTATCTCGACCGGCAGGATGTGGATATAGGCATGGATCTTGCCAAGTATGTGGAAACTTGCATAAGAGAGTCTGATTTTATACTTTTGATTTGCACTCCTAGATTCGCGCAAAGGGTTAATGATAGAGAAGGGGTTGTGGGTTTCGAGAACCAGATAATTGCTGGAAGAATTCTCGAAGGTTCTCTGTCCCCAAGACAAGTCGTGCCAATTCTAAGGAAAGGAAGTCGAAAACAATCAATTCCTTCTTATATGAAAGGCAAGGTATATATTGATTTCCGAAGCAGTGCAACCTTCGCCAAAAGCTTGGGAAAGCTTCTAAGACATATTCTGCTTTCGCGCAAGCACCAGCGACTTGCTTCTACTAATAAAACTTCACTTGATTCTTTTCCTGATCAGTTAACAAGTAATGGACAATCTACCACCTCAGATCGGAGTAGAGTGCAGGATACGTCTCCCGTCAGAAAAGCAAGTGGGAAATAATTAGTTTTGAGTTTTGGTAATCTTAGGCTTCGTTCAGGAAAAGTTCAGGGCAGGATTGCGTGGGAATGACATTTTTTTTGCCCCGCACTTACGTTTGGGGCTCTGTAACCCGCGCAATAAAATTGCGGGCGGTTACGATTTACAATTTGCTCCGTCAAACAGACGCCGTATCTTCGAGATTTGCGATTTGCGATTTCGGGAGTTAAGCACCCCCAAACAAGTTTGAGGGTGCCACCCGGTTGATTAGTTGATTGGTTAATTGGTTGATTGTTCGATTATTTGGTTGAGATTGGCGCGGCCTGCGTAGAGAACCCACGACAGTGCCGTGGGCTAAAAATTTGGATTCCCGCTTTCTCTGGGATGGGCGTAAAAGAATAATGGAACCCGGCCTACGACATGCCGGGACATGTTAGCGTTTGAAGTAGAGTGTGGGGCCGGTGTCGTAGGTTTTTGTTTCCCATTTTTCTTTCTCAGGCAGAACGGCTGATTCAAAGAGTGGCTCTTCGAGAAAATCCATTTCTACGCCGAGGAGCACCGCTGAAGGTGGGTCTTTTTCAAGCAGCGCTGCGAGGGTTTTTGGGCCTACGGTGTGTGTGATTTCGCGGTCGGCGGGGGCCAGTGAATCTGCAATTCTGTAAATAATCGAGCCGGCAGACAGTTCAGTATAAATATCGCAGCCGCCTTCGAGAGCATAAAGAGGGGCCAGAGTGAGTATTAGTTTTGGTTCTTTAGTTTTCTCGGCGATGTCCTCTGAAACCCTGTGCAGACGCATCGGCACCCAGCTTTCCGGCACAAGAACTATTACAGTTCTGTACAATACAACAGGGTACGAGACAACTGCCACAATAACACAGACTGATACCAATACAGAAGCTATTTTGAAATGCTTATTGAGGCCACTCTTGTTAGCAAGCTTTCGTAAATACAAAAGCGGATAGGCAAAGCTGATGAGCAGGAAAGATACCGGCATCGCAAGGTATTGTCGCCACATTGTCGGCGGGATTAGAGCGATTATAAAAAATGTCAATGGCAGCAGGGCGGCAAGTAATAGGTTTTGGGCGTTCGATATTTTTAATCTCCGGCGAAGGCACACAATCATCAGGCAAAGGTAAATCGTCAGCACGATAAGTACGAAATAGCCGGGCATTGTAAGGCAGGCCCGTGTCAAATCATATTTGTTATGGACCATACCTATTTTGTGCAGCCATTCGCCGTAGAGCACAGGTATCCGCACTATGTTTAGAAAGAATGCCCGCGGCGCCTGAGCTATCACCCAAACAGGCCAAATCAATACAACAGCAGCAGCAATCAAAAACGGCAGGGCGGTTTTGAGTCTTTGCTTTATCGACTCGGCAGGTTGGCTCAGCAAAACAGCGAAAAACAGCAACTGCACGATGGCTGTAGTTATACGCATACAGGTTGCGAATGTAAGCAGGGCGCCAATGATAGCTATTCGCCAGTATCTTGACTTCCGCTGAAAATCGGTGGATATAAACAGCCACAAAGACAAGACTACACATAAAATCACAACATCGTGATTCCACGCATAGCCGTTGGCATAATCCACGAGGGGATTAAATACGTATAGGATGGCGCCTGCCAGGCCCAAAAGCATTGCGGAAACTGCAAAAGACTTAAAGATGTGCCGATATATGCCCACGATGCAAACGGCTATGAGGATATCGCATACGACCGAAAGTATTCTACCTGCAAGCAGATAGTGCGTTGTGTTCAGCGTTTTGAACAGGGCTGCATAGAGCAATGGGTGGTAGGGCATTTGGGCCGGGTATGAAAAATCCCGGTAAATCATTTTGCCCTGGGCCAGCAGAGAGCCAGCGGCGCAGTACATTTGCTCATCCCGGCCGAGCGGCTTGGTCATACTGTTTGCCAGGATTGCAAGTGAAAGGACAATCAGTATTAAGACAACTAAGATATTAAGGATTTTCGGCGACATTTAACCTGATTTCCTGCGGTACCTTACCATTCAGCCAACTCGCCGAGAAGCTCCTCGACCAAATCCTTCATCGTTGCGATGCCGATGGGCCTTTCCCGGCCGGCGTGACCGATTCTCGTAACCAAAACGATTTTTTGATTTTCATCCTGCATAACGTTTATCGCGTCGATAATAGTAGTATCCGCGTCAAGCTTTCGGATTGGCTTTATAAAATTATGTAGATTGGCGAACTGTTCTGGTGAGCTTAAAGCCTCGTAAATATTTATAAAGCCGACGATATTTCCACGTCCTCCGTCCACGACCGGCAGACGGGTAAAGGCACACTTTTTTAACTTGCTCAACAGAGCCGAATTATCAGAATTCACATCGACCATCTCAACTTTATTAATATGCGTCATCACGGCTCCTATCGTAATGTTCGAGATACTAACCAGGCGGTTTATGATATCGGTCTGCACGGAGCTCAAGACCCCTTCTTCTCGAATATCCGTGAAAATCGCTCTGATATGGTGTCTTTGCGCGGTAGCCGCCACCCTTTTGGAAGGGATAGGCGCCCCCGTTAATCGCCCGAAAGTGCCGGACATAAATTTAAGCAAGGGCACCGCGCCGCACCAGCTAAAAACCTTGTGAAACACGAATAAAACAGGTGCGAAAAAGGACATCAGATAATCGGCGCGATAAAAGAAAATGTTTTTCGGTATCAACTCGGCGAATACAAACAGTATCGGCACGGTTATAATTGTTGCAAACAGCTCAGCAGTATGTGCGGCCTCAACCTTGCTCAGCAAAAGATAAGTTACAATACTCGTAACAAAATAGTGTGTGAGATTATTACCTATCAACATTGAAAGCAGCAGGGCGGGGCTGTCACGTGAACACTTGCCGAGGATGACAAATGACCATCGCTTTTTTTCAATACCGAGCCGTAGGCGAAGCCGGCTGAGCTGGTATATCCCAGTCTCGGCACCGGCGAAGAGACCGGAGAGAACAACGGTGAACACAGCCACCAATATTATGGCTATTCTATTTATCATCATTCGGAATCGGCTCAAGGGTTAATATCACGGTTTCAATTCTGTGCTTTTGCACGCATTCGACGGTGAATTTTAAATTTTTCAGATATGCAGTATCGCCGCTTTTGGGTATTTTGCCGAGAAGGGCGGTCACCAGCCCGCCGATTGTCGATAGCCGCGTTTCTGCAGCGTCAATGTTGAACGCCTCAGCCCAGTCGTGAATGGCCAGATTGCCTGCCAGCCGATATTCCATCGGGCCTATCTGTTCGATGGGTTCAATCCCGCCTGTAATTTCAATGGGCCCCAGCAGCTCCTCGGCGATGTCCTCCAGACGGACCGAACCTGCAATGCCGCCGTATTCATCCACGACTATCGCTGTGTCACTACCGGTCTTGCGGAAAAATTCCAGCAGAGATTCCACCGTCTTTTGTTCCGGGACAAAATGCACCCGCTGAACAATCCTGTCCAGTGATGTGTCGGCTTCAAGCAATAGCTGCCGCAGGTGCACCAGCCCAACTATATTATCTATTGTTCGCACATAAACAGGCAGTTTTGTCAGGTGATGTTTTTCCATCTTCCTGCGTGCTGTTTGGGCGGAATCTGTAACGGCACACGCAATCATATCCACTCGTGGTCGCATAACGTGGCGGACCTTCAGATACCCAAGCTCGATAATCTCGGTCAGGAGCTTATTTTCGTCGGCGGTGATTAGTCTGCGTTTTCGCACTTGTTCAATCAGCGATTTGAATTCGTTCGTGGTTATCGGTTTAGCAGGTTGCGGCGGCCCCAAAACCAGCCGGAGGGTCGGCTCTACTATTAAAAACCGGAAGATAAATACAATAGGTGTAAAAACCTGCACACATAAAAATAGCGGCACAGCGGCACTAACACTGACGGATTTTGAATTCGCGTAGGCCAGCGATTTGGGCAGTATTTCACCGAAGAGCACCAGCACAGCAAACGTAAGGCATGCGGTAATTGCCGCGGCGGTCAGGCCGATTTGCCGTCCGACTCTCACCGTAAGAACGCTGGCGACAGCATAAAAGAGAACGTTAACTGTCATATTCCCAAACAAGAGGCAGCTCAGCAATTGCCCTGGCTTGGTCAGCAGTTTCCCCGCCAGCTTTTGCAGTTTATGTTTGGATTTTTGCAGCAGCTTTGTTTGCCTGCGTGAGAGATTGAAAAAGGCGGTTTCGGCTCCCGAAAAAAAAGCAGAACCCGCGAGCAGCAGTAACATCACAACGATACGCCCAATATTTTCGTAAACCTGAGACACTATCAGCTATTACCTGATTAACTCGCTTACACTTGTTCTTGCACAGTTACGGGATTGCTTCCTCGCAATGACATATGGACGCATAGGACGTCATTGCGAGCGAGGCCCTTCGATTACACTCAGGGTAAACTCCGCCGAGCGCGGCAATCTCAATTTCAAATGACCGTGCAAATATTATTGCATTTGACTTAGGGTTTGGGTAGGGTTATTTTAAATGTGCTTCCCGTGGCGGGTTTGGATTCGACCGAAATGCTGCCATCGTGTGCGTCTATTATTTTCTTACAAAAGGCAAGACCGAGTCCGGAGCCTGAATATTGAGATGGCGAGTTTCTATCTGTTTTCGTGGTGAAAAATGACTCGAAGACATTCTTTAAATCCGCTGCTTCAATTCCGCCGCCCGTGTCGGTAACTTCTATCACAACCACATCGGACCTCTCCGCGGCTCTGATGGTCAGAGTACCGCCTCGCGGCAGCATCGCATCGCGGGCGTTAAGAATCAAATTCATTAGAACCTGTTGAATTTGAATCGGCACGGCCCGGACTGTCAAATCCTCGGGAATCCGGATTGCTACGGTTATCCCGTCCTTTGCAAAATCCCGGCAAAGACACGTAAAAATCTCTTCAACCAGACTAATTAGCAGGGCGTTCTTCTTTTCTTGCCTCTCGCCGTTTGCCATCGCCAGCATACTTTCCATAATTTTCGAGGCACGGTTACAATTTTGTACCGCCTTGTGAAGGGCTTTTTCAATCAGGAGCTTGTCGTCGGGGTTGTTTAGCGCAAGAGCCGCATAACTGGCCAGAGGTGTAAGCAGATTATTGATTTCGTGCGCTATCATATGGGTAGCCATACCGATATTGGCAAGGGCCTGCAGTTGCGTAATCCGGGATTGTAAGGCATTATTTTGCTCTTGCTGATTTGCAAGGCATTTGTGCAAAGAAAGGCGTTTTTCGATAATACTTGTCAATTGTCTGCTCCTGCTATAAAATTTGGTCTTGAGTCTTAATGCTATCTATATCGACTTTTAATGTGCTTTTTCTTGAACCACGATATACGCAATACGATATACGAGAAATGAACGAGCAGAGGATTTTAGAAGAACTTATAGCGCTGCTGGAGGCAAACAGCGTTACAATCCGCAACGAACCGCTTGGCGGAAGCGGTGGGGGGCTGTGCACTATAAAAAGCGGGCCGATTTTCTTTGTCGATACGCAGGCTCCGTCGGCTGAAGTGGCGGCACTTTGCGCTGAGGCCGTGTCGAAGCTGGTGGATGTTGAGAAGCTCTATATCAGGCCGGAAGTCCGTCAATTTATCGAAAGGTATAGTAGTACCAAAAGGAGTAGCGAAAAATGGCAGCGAAAAAGATAGCCATAATGGTTGATGAAATGTATCAGGTCCTCGAGGTCTGGTATCCTTACTATCGATTCTGCGAAGCAGGCCTGGAGGTTAATTTCGTTGCAGCCCGGGCAAAAAAAGAATATCATTCAAAGGAAGGATACCCCTGCGTCTCAGAGGTTTCAGCCGGAGAGGCCAACGCCGGCGATTATGATTGTATGGTTGTGCCTGGCGGATTCGCACCGGATTTTATGCGAAGAAGTGCCGATGTTATAAAGTTTGCAAACGATATGGTAAATGCGGGCAAGGTCATAGCTGCTATATGTCACGGCGGATGGCTGTTGTGCAGCACGAAAGTCTACAAAGGCAAAAAAGCGACCTGTTTTATGGCAATTAAAGATGACATTAAAAACGCCGGTGCCGAGTATGTAGATGCCGAATGCGTCGTGGACGGCAATTTGATTACATCGCGCAAGCCCGACGATTTGCCCGCCTTTTGCAGAGCAATCTTAAAAAAATTAACCGCAGAGAACGCTGAGAGCGCAGAGGAAAAATAAGAATAAAAGGAAAAGAAGATGGATTCCTGCTTCCGCAGGAAAGACAATATTAAAAATCTCTGCGTGCTCTGCGACCTCGGCGGTAAAAATAAAAGAGGAGCATTTTTCTTATGAGCCGCGTAAAGTCAGAAAAAGACCAGGAGAAAACGCCTGTGGTGCTCGTTGTTGATGACAATCAGCAGAATCTTGAGCTCCTGCAGGCATATCTTGAGGATGTGGACTGCGAGACTATCCCTGCACGCGATGGGTTGGAGGCCCTGGAGATTATAGGTAAGAAAACGCCTGATTTGATTTTGCTGGATGTTATGATGCCTAAAATGAGCGGCTTTGAGGTCTGCAAGAGAATAAAAAACGACCCCAAAACCGCGGACATTCCCATAATAATGGTAACAGCACTTAATGAATTTGGCGACATTGAACGCGGTATTGATTCGGGCACAGACGATTTTATTAGTAAGCCGGTGAACAAGATCGAGCTTACAACATGAGTTAAAATAATGCTGAAATTAAAGCACTTAAGCGATAAGCTCGAGCGCACATTAACATATTTAAGCGAGATAGAAAAACAGGCCCAAATGGCAAAATCAGGCCCACAGTAGAAGTCTGAATTTGCACAATTTAGGTTTTTACAGACCTTTTTATTGGCAAAAAAACCGGGTTTTATTCGGGGTCAGCGGCGGGGCGGCAAAACCCGATAACCGGCTTTCAAAATCATAACAATCCCTATATCACACACAATCGCCACATACTCCGGGCAAAATAAAACCTGCAGTAACTAATTGCCAAAACCGGCATTAACACGCCTTCGGCTATTGTCGATACCCTTAATAGCGTTAGCGTTCAGTAAGGAAAAATTTGTATCTCGCGAGACGAGATACGAGCGACGAGCGACGAATCTATGAGTAGATTACTGGAAATCCTCGGCAGGGCGATAACGGTCGATACGGCCGATTTGATGTGGCATTGGCTCAATGAGGTCAAACTTCTAAAAGACGATAGCGAATCTCCGCAATATCACCAGCTAAATAAAATCATTGAGCTGGTGGGCGATATGAAGCTGGATACGGCCGCCGAGCAGCTAAGGCTCTATCTCTTTGAAAATCCTTCCTGTACACGCGGCCGGCTGGCGTCGGCGGCAATAGCTCTGCATAAGAACCAGCTGAACGAGGCGGTTGAAGAATTAAACTCCGTTTATATGCGCCAGCCCAATAATACAATGGCTCTTTATGCCCTGGGCCATTGTTATGAGCGGCTTGGCAAAGAGTCTCAAGCTGTCGAATTTTATCAGGATTGTCTGAAGTTTAAAAACTATTTGCAGCTTCCCGGCCAGAGACTCGCTGCAATATATTTCAAAAATGGTCAACTCGAAAAAACCATACAGGAATATGAGCTGTTGAAAAATGAATATCCCGATGATATGTCAACACTTGTGGCGCTTGGGCATTTGTATATTGCAAACGCCGGATATACCAAAGCCGCTGAAACATTCAACACCGCAATTTTAATACATCCCGACAATTTTCACACTGAAGACGATTCTTTAGATCAGCTTATTGTCGATGGGCAGCTTCACGAAGCACTGGAGCACCTCGAGGATTTATCGCAAGAGCAGCCCGAGGGCGCCGATTTGGTTATGAAGCGGGCCGATGTTCTTCGTATGTTGGGTGCCACCGATGAGGCCGTTTCACAATATGAAGAAGCGCTCCGTATTTGCCCGGATTTTCTCGAGGCAACTATAAAGCTTGGAACGCAATATTTGCAGCTGCAACAGGAGCAGCTCGCTGCACAGCAATTCAACAGGGCGGTCGAAATAAATGACAAAATAGTTGATGCCTATATCGGCCTGGCAATCGCCCAGAAATTAGCCGGAAGCGCCTCAGATGCCTTAGTAACATTATCACTAGCCGCCGCAATTCAGCCGAACAGCTCATTGTTGTTCGCCGAGACGGCTACCTTGCAATTCAAAGCAGGCTCTGAACGGAATTTGCTTTTTTTTAATGGCGCCAACTCAACTAACCTCATTGACGCTGTGATTGCTGCGCATAGCCAGCAAATCAGCCATCGGCCGCAAAACCCGGATTTACACTACAGAATGGGCGTCTTAATGATGAGCGTCGGCAGGATAACTGATGCCCTCAAGTCATTTCGAACTGCTTTAGAAATAAACCCAACTTACACCAGAGCCAGGAGCAAACTCGCAATGTGCCTATTTGAAACAGACCAGAAGACCCTTGCGCTCGAGCAGCTCATCGCTCCTGAGTATCTTGATAAGGATACGCTTGAATTGCATTATAAAATTGCCTTGCTTTATTGCGATAAGGTAAAGTTTGCATCCTCGCTTATTAACCTTGACCGTTTACTGGAGAATAATTTCACCTGTCCGGATGCAGCAGTCAACATTTCGATAGTCCTTCAAAATTTAGGCCTCTTAGACAGGGTGACTGTTATGTGGGACAATCTTTCAGATACGGCCAATCAAGCAATGAATACCAACAATCCGTTTTTACCGGGTGAGCCTTAAGCAGTAACATCACACAGGCTAAGGTCGAAAGGAGCAATATCTAAAAGGCCAAAAAACCCAAACCGGCAATTATCAACAGGCGAACAAAAATACGCCGAAAAGCTGAAAAACACACAATTGGGCTATTTGGCCCAAAATCAGCCCTGAATGAAACATAACATATCTTATGGGACGTTATCTGCGCCCTCTTTTTTTGCCCTTGGGTTTTTAAGGGATTGATTATCGTTTCTGTTCGTTTAGCCGTCGCCGGCACGGCAACACTTGAGGTGAAAACTCAATCAACTCGAATCTATCGGTTCAACTGTGGCAGAGCACTACTGCTCTGTGACTTGTGATTTGAGGAATTGTCATTGCGAGGAGCATAAGCACTGAAAGTCCGGCCCCTGGACGGAACGAAGCAATCTCAACCATTCGTGAAGTAAACTCCGTTAGAAATTCCGCAAATCGGGCTAAACTCGAAAAAGGAAGGATTTCTAACGGGGTAGAGATTGCCACGGGCTGCTTCGCAGCCCTCGCAATGACAACCCTGCAAATCACGTGTTATAGAGTACTCCGCTGTTTGGCAGCTTATGTGGCTGTGTCCGTTAAAGTCCGATAATATGTTGTGATGGGTCACGGAGCGATAACGGCTTGCCCAGAATTTCGTAATGTAGAATCGCCCTCTTTAGGTCTTCAGGGTCGGCATAATCTAACAGAATTTCGGCCAGATATTTTCTCTGGGATGTTTCGGCCGGAATAGCAACGCGCATATCTTCCAGCTCTTTGACGGCTTTGCCGGTAAAATCCGGAAGCTCTTCAAACTTGTGCTCAAGTTGCGCGGTCGGCACCGACAGTTCTGGTTCTTCCAGCAGTTCTATGGTCCCAAGCGGGATTGCTTGTTCCTTTTTAGTAACGAACTTCTGGACAAAAGGCTCAGGGCGAGCAATTTTTCTGCGAGGCGGTTCGATTTGCGGCTGCGGCTCTCTTCTGTACGGTGTACGTCCGGCCGGACGTTGCACTTGCTCGTAAGGCGTTTTCTCAACTGCCTTATGCTCGCGGGCACCGGCCCTCTCAGGTAGTTTGAATCCCGGCTTACGGGTCAATTGCTCCTCGTCCTTCTGTTTCTTATTTGCCCTTGCTTTGAGGATGCCGCCGATTACCCAGAAAACCGCCAGGCCCACAATGAACAGTATGTTCCCCCAGCCTTTAGTGTCCTTACTTCGAGCAGCCAACATTATTTGCGCCAAAAGTTCGTTCATATTCTTTATTTTGCCCCACAAAACCCATCACGCATCGAGTATCGAGTATCGAGCATCGAGACTATTCTTGCTTCTTGGGCTTTGCGATGGAATCCCGCATTTCGGTATCGGCCACAATGTTTTTCATTCGGAAGTAGTCCATAACGCCGAGATTACCCTTTTTGAAGGCTTCTGCCATAGCCAGCGGCACCTTTGATTCGTTTTCTACAACCAGTGCCCTCATTTCCTGCTCGCGTGCGAATGCCATAGCTCGGCGTTTTTCCGCTTCAGCTTTTGCTCGGCGCATATCGGCTTCGGCCTGGGCAGCCTGAAGTTTGGCGCCGATATTGTCGCCTACATCGACGTCAGCAATATCAATGGAAAGAATCTCGAAAGCCGTCCCTGCATCGAGTCCCTTGCTTAAAACCGACTTGGAAATATCGTCCGGGTTTTCCAGAACGCTTTTGTACGTTATGGCGCTGCCGATAGTGGTTACAATTCCCTCGCCTACACGGGCGATAATCGTTTCTTCAGTTGCACCGCCAATCAGCCGTTCAATATTGGCGCGGACGGTTACGCGGGCTTTTGCTTTCAACTGGATGCCGTCCTGGGCAACGGCGTCAATAGTGCCTTTACTCCTGGCTGGATCGGGGCAATCGATGACCCTGGGATTAACGCTCGTCTGGACCGCTTCGAGGATGTCACGGCCTGCTAAGTCGATTGCGGTAGCTGTTTTCAGCGGCAAATCAATATTTGCCCTGTTGGCGGCAATCAGGGCACGAACAACATTCGGGACATTCCCGCGGGCTAAATAATGGCTTTCCAAATCCCGCGTTGTTACTGTCAGACCCGCCTGGATGGCCGTTATCTTGCTTATCACTATCGTCCTCGTATCGACCTTCCTCAGCCACATTCCAATAAGCTCGGAGAACTTGACATCCGCTCGGGATAATTTTGCCTGCAGCCATAACCTGAAGAACTTTAAGAACAGCAGGAAGAGTACGAATACTACAATGGCAATGATGACTAAAAATACTGTCAAAGCCACTTTGGCGCTATCGCTTCTTGCCAAGACCATATTTATTAAGTTATACATTTTTTTGTCCTTTCATTAAGTTTCTTCTATTTCTATTACACGAACAGTAAGCTGGGTGCTCTCCACATCGATAACCTTGACCTTTTTATCTTTATCAACATAACCGCTTTCGGCTACACATTCAAGTTTTTCTCCTGAAAAATCGCACATTCCCACCGGCCGCAGCGGCGTAACAACCAGCCCCACGGCACCAAGCATCTCCTTTAATTCGGGCGTATCGGGTATCGCATCGCCCCGCTGCCGTTCCGACGGTGTCAGCGTTACGGCTTTACCGAACCTGGTTTTCGGAAATATTTTGTAAGCGGTTATCAGAACCGATGGTATCATTATAACAGCAACAGTTACACCTGTCCAGCCTGCGGTAGTGCTGTGATTGAAAAATATCATTCCACCGCCAATCACACAGACAAGTGCGCAAATACTTATCAGGCCACCACTTGGCACAAATACTTCGGCTAATATCAAGGCCCCACAGACAAAATATAAAAAAACAGCAAAAACAAGCCACCACATAAGTTTACTCCTATAAAGACAAAAGTCAGAAGACGGAAGTCAGATGTCAGAATAATTCTGCCAGTTTTTCATTAAACGATAAAGCATAGCATTGACTTCGTCATATCCATCATCCAACTTCTTATGCTCATCCTTTGTGAGGTACATACAATCTTCTGCAAGGTCCAACCATCCTCTTGTCTCTTCAGACGATCCTAAAGAATCATTTAGATGTCTAATGAATACCTGCTTATATTTTCTTTTAGCATATCCCTCGCGTATATTTATAGCAACTGATCTCGATGAGCGCCTCATCTAATCTGTTAATGAATATGTTTCCTCTTTAGGAAACTTCTTGGTTATCTCAAATATCTCCATAGCAAGCTGATAAGCCATCTGATATACTTTCAAATCATTTACACTCTTAATCACAGTTTTCATTCTGCCCTCTGTCATCTGTCATCTGTCATCTGCTCTCTGCCATCTGTCCTCTGTTTTTTGACTACAACTCTGTTGCCGTGAATCTCGATTATCTCAACATTAGTGCCTTTGTCAAGGAATTCGGCTTCAGCAACAACATCGACTATTGCATCGCTGAATTCTGCCTTTCCTGTCGGCCGCAGTGTCGAAATTACCTCGCCGAGGTCGCCTATATTTACGCTTACGGTTTTACTCTCAGGCGGAAGGGTCATACTGACCTCAAATTCAGTGCCCTGCTTTGCTCCGGTCGGCACAAGTATCAGTCCGCTGAGGAACTGCAATTTAGGCAGATATTTTGCCAGCAGCCACGCCAGAACAACAAATCCTACAAACCCCAGCGATAATCCCAAAACTCCCCTTGTGAATATTTGCCAATCAACCGGTGTTTCGGGCCACGGTAATGTATCCGGCGGGTTCTTGATGAGCATACCGAATAAGCCGGCCAATATGCATGTTATCCCTAAAAAGCCTGCTATGCCGAAGCCGGGCAATATGAAGATTTCAACCATCAGCAGCAGCACTCCCACAAAAAATAACGCCACCTCTACCCAGTTTGCCAGTCCGATGAGGTATTTGCTGCCGATTATAATCGCAAAGCATATAACCGCTACGAGTCCCGGCAGCCCGACGCCCGGCGTGTTAAATTCAATATAAACACCCAACAAGGCCAGCATAATAAGTGCCGCCATTACTGCCGGAGAATTTAGCCATCGCACCATCTCCTCCGACCAATTCGTTCGCAGCACCATCGGCGGTTCGGAAAAAGTCACCCCGTCACGCTTGGCCAAAAACCTAAGTGCACCACCCCTGCTTTTGACCACAGCCCTTGCCACACCATATTCAAAAGCTTCAGAGGCCGTCAGCGTTAAGAGCTCCTCACCACTGACAATCCGCTTTTTGTTCTCCACATCATACTTATTCGGGTCTTTCGGCAATTCGTGACCTTCAAAAAATTCGTACTCTCCACTGTCGGTGTTCTTGACCCTGTAAACCTCTCTTCGCTGTGTCACCATCGCCTTAAGCAATAGTACCGGGTAATTATTGGCCTCGGCCGAATTGCCAAAAGCCGTCCGAGTGTCGGTTTCAATCTTCTCGCGCTCCGTGCCTTCGAGCTTCCCTCCCAGCATAATCGGTGCGCAGTCCCCTATCCTGGTTTTATCTTTCATTATGATATCTTCGCACGCGACACTTATCAGGGCCCCTGCTGATATCGCCTTCTTTGACACGTATGCGACTGTCTTTGCCTGAGGATTGATCTCATGCATCAAGTATTCCCATATATTGTACGCCGCCAGAAGGTCTCCGCCGAACGTGTCAATTTCATAAATCAGGTATTCTATTCCTTCATCGAGAGCAATTTGAGTCCTGCGTTCAATAGATTCGTAAAGCCCCCTGTCAACCATGTCCTCGCAGATAATTACCGCTGCTTTTACGGTTGGCGAATCTGTGGGTGGCTCGTTCGGCTCGGCCGCCATAGCCGGGGCCTCGAACAACAACAGGCACGCTAAAACAATCGCTATTTCTCGAACCGGATTCTTCATATTAAGAATTTTACCTTAACATCGCCAGGTTAGCAATACCCAATTAGACCGGATATTTCAAACTTTTTTTAGTGGTTTGCAGATAAACTTATTAAAAATAGGGCTATCGACGAACATCTTTCAAGCGGCCGCTCACCAGAATAGCCATTTCGCAATGATGTAGAACAGTACGGTTAATCCCGCGGAGACCGGAATAGTGACGAGCCAGGACGTAAAGATTGACGCTACGACTTTGCGGTTAATAGCGGTGATACCACGCGCCAGCCCCACCCCAATTATTGCACCTATGAGTGTATGGGTGGTGGATATAGGCAGCCCCAGCTTCGAACAAGTCAGCACTGTTACCATTGTGCTCAGGTCAGCGGCCACACCACGCGAAGGCGTTATCTTAGTTACTTTCGTCCCCACCAGACGCATCACCCGATAACCGAACGTGGCCAGGCCAACAGCGATGCCAAGGCCGCCAAGGACTAAAAACCATATATTCACGGGGACCTCGCCGGGGACGGTATTGTTCTTGACGATTTCAACTACTGCGGCCAGCGGCCCGATGGCATTGGCCACATCGTTAGCACCGTGCGCAAACGCTACCGTACAAGACGTTATAATTACCAACACCGCGAAAATCTTCTCCACCGCAACGAGCTGCTGCTCGAATGGCAATTCGCCATTGTAATTGCGATTTCTTCTGATAAACAGTCTCGAAATCCCAGCGGCGATAAGCCCGCCTATAATGCTAAGGGTAATAGCTTCCGACCCTTTCAAATCCAGGTGAATGTTCTTCAGACCCTTATAGATTATCGCTATAATCAGTATGGCAAAGGTAAAAAAAACGCAAACCGGAACACCTTTACGCGCCGCCACCACGGGCTTTTCAACCGCCAGTATGTAACGCGAGATTAGTTTGAATATGGCAAAGGCCATTATCCCCCCGGCGAGCGGCGAGATGAACCAACTGGCCACAATCTGACCCAGTTTGCCCCAATGAATATGCCCTAAACCGGCCTGCAGAATTCCAAACCCGATGATGGCCCCGACGATGGAATGTGTGGTCGAGACCGGCATGCCGAAGTATGACGCCAGATTCAGCCACAGTGCTGCAGCCAGCATCGCACATACCATACCGTGAGCGAGCATACGCGGGTCGTGCGTGAAGGCCTGGGTGTCTATTATGCCCTGCCGAACGGTATCCGTAACGTGGCTGCCGACAAGAACGGCCCCGCAAAAATTGCAGATGCCCGCCAGAACCACCGCCCAGAATATGGTAAGGGCCTTAGACCCGACCGCATCGGCCATGGAATTCGCCACATCATTGGCGCCGATATTCCAGGCCATGTAGAAACCAACTATAATCGCTATGACAACGAGCACTTCCATTGGGACAGTGTTCCTCCGCTCCAGAGCCGACTATTTCTTGCGAATGATGAGGCGAAGATATTTAGCCGTCTTCTCGGAATTATTCGCCACCGCGCTTAGCGTCTCACAGTACTTATCGAGAAAGAGAATCGTGATGGGGTCGAGCTTGTTTTCCATCTCGTAGAAGTGGCGCGCAAATTTTCTCTCCATCCTATCGGCTTTCCATTCTTCCTCCCCGATTTTTTCGACCGCTTTGAGGACATCTTCGGCCTCTTGCCCGCTAAAAGCAGTTCCGGCAAGTGTGGAAAGCTGCTCCGCTATGTTCATTAATTGTTCGCTGACGCTAATGACCTGCTCGACGAATGCCAGAAAGTCGGCTTTGAGCTCATCTGGAAGTTTGGTCTTGCGAAGAAGCAGCACGACGGCAAAATCCTCCGCTGCATCCGCCACGTCATCCTGATAGGCCAGGAACCGGCTTAATTCCGGCCGCCCTACCGATAGAAAGTACATCTTCGTAATCTCATCGCGCAGTGCCGTTTTAATCTGGTCCGCCTCGTGCTCGGTCTTCGACATCAGGTTGTGTAATTCTTCGATTTTCTCATAGTCTTGCTCTAACAGTGCATTCGCCAGAGGACGCAGAAGCTTAACGCACTCATGCACCTTTTTCGAGTGCTCATGCAGTTTCACGAATGGTGATGGAGCGAAAAACCTATCTATAATTCCCATTGTTCTCTCCTTTAACAAAGAGGGGTTAATATTAGCCGGAACCACATAATTGATTCCTGGAAAAATTGATAATTGATAGTTGGAAAATAATCAATAGAAATCTCGGGCGTCTTTACCCGATGTCTGATTCCCGATGTCGTTTCGGAAAATAATCAATAATCAATACGCCAGTCTGCATAAAATCTCTATCCCCTCCCGAATTTTATCGTCGCTGGTTGCGTAGCTTATCCTGAAATGTGTATCTTTTTCACTGAATACATTGCCCGGGATAACAAGTACGTTGTTGGCAATCGCCTTTTCTACAAATTCTGTTCCTGAGCCACCTGGTGCCTTAACAAATGCGTAAAACGCCCCGCCCGGCTTGATGAACTCGAACTTGTCCTTCAGTCCCTCATAAAGAAGGTCTCTTTTTTTCCTGTACGCATCGACCGAATCGCTGACGTCATATTTCAGAGCGGCAATAGCTGCTTTTTGCAAAGGTGTGGGCGCGCAGACAAAGGTGTACTGCTGTATTTTCGTCATCTCCTCGACCACGTCCCTTAAAGACTCGTGAGCCGCCGCATAGCCCAGCCTCCAGCCGGTTATCGCGTAACTCTTGCTGAAGCCCCGCAGCAAAAGCGTTCTATCGTAATGATGAGCTATGCTCGGACAATCGCCGTCGTAGCAGAATCTCTCGTATATCTCATCGGTCATAACAAGTATATCTTTTTCCGCCGCCGCCTCGGCAAGTGCCTTTATCTGCTGCTCTGAATATACCGCGCCGGTCGGATTGCACGGCGAATTGAGTATAATCAGCTTGGTTTTGGCGGTTATCGCCTCGGCAATCTTCTCCACAGGCAGCTCAAAATCCGGATAGCTGTCAACAAAGACGCATTTTCCGCCCAACAGATTGACCAGATGCTTATACATTACAAAGTACGGGTCAGGTATAATTACTTCATCGCCGGGATTGATAAGCGTCATAAATGCTAATAGCAGCCCCCCACTCACCCCGCTCGTTACCAGCACCGCCGGCCTCTCCCAACCAATCTCTTTTGTTACTAATTCACTAATCTTCTCTCTTAAAAGAGAGTCCCCTGCTGTTTGTGAATACTTATTTAGGCCGTCCTTAATCGCCTTTATCGCTTCTTCTTTTAGCGCATCCGGCACATCGAAGTCCGGCTGGCCTATCGAAAAATTCACCGGGTCTTTCAGCTCTGCCGCCAGCGCAAAAACCTTCCGTATCCCACTCGCGTCAATAAGTTTTGTTCTGTCCGCGATAATCTCTTTCATTTGGCTCTAACTAATTCACTAATCTCTAATTCTCTAATTAACTTATCTTTTCTGCCGCGTATAATAATCACATCCCTAAAGTAATCAATGAAAAAATCATTCCGTGTTTAGCCGTCGCCGGTACGGCGACGCCCCACACAACGTGAATATGTCATCCTGAGCGAAGCAAAGGATCTGGCAACCGAATTGAATGAACCTCTCCATGTGTCATTCCCGCGAAATCGAAGATCCGGCCTTTAGACGGAGCGGGAATCCAGTCTTTCATTCGTCACTCACCGTCAACATCACCTTGCGCACGGAGAAACAATCATCCCCTGAAAAAAGCAAATAGCAGGTTCTGCTGTCGGTGCTCATCCACTTGGTCGCAAAACTGCTCGTCTCGCCCGGCCCAACGTCCCATTTCTCCGCTTGTCTTCTCATTTTCTCTCCTCTGAAATTTTAGTGCGCATAGAACGAGCCGCAATCCCGACACATCGGGAAAGCGGCATAGTGAACACTTTTCGAGATGTGTTGCTTTTAACCTTCCTTTTCTTCAGATTCCACCGCTTCAGCCGTTGCTTCAGGTGCAGCTTCTTTAGCGACTTCTTCCTTTGCTGCTTTTCGGCCAACGTGACTCTTGCGATGGGCGACCTTCGGCAGCCCCAGCAGAGAGTCTTCCTCAGACCATCGCTCTTCGCCTTTTAGCTGCTCGATACGCTCGGCACGCGTCAGAACGTTTCGGTGCCTCCGCAACGCGCTTTTGATTTTCAGAGAACGGTCAATAGACATCAATATCTCTCCTGAAAACTAATCATCAAACTTCATACCGTATGCATCTTTAAAAAAGTGTGGTGCAAAAGTTTCATAGGCCGGCGGCGCTTTATATTGAGCACCATACTCGATTATCTTCTGTTTGGCAACGTATCCATCTGTCCCTTCTCTTCCAGGGTTCTCATATTTTTCCTTGGTGACCAGATAATACGTCTCACCAATTCTTCTTATTTCTGTTTCTATGTCGAACCGGGCAAAATACTGCTGTACCGGTTCTAAGTGAGCTCTGATCTGATACTCTTGTATCACAATTCGATTATTGCCTTTCGACTTGACCGCTTCGACTTTTTCGCCACCTGGCGATATCTTTTCGCCTTTATCAGTGATTTGGCCCCGCCCTGTCGGTTCTTTCTGACCTGGCGGTGTGTCAAGATTATTTTTTTGTATTTTTACGGCCGAATCGGCTATGCGTTGGTAATATTGACCGAGCCGAAAGACCAGAAGAACCAGAAGAATAATGCCCAGAAGGAATGCAATTGCAATCTGATATGGCATTGACATCTCAATCCTGCCGGCATTAAATTGCACAATTCTCGGCCTTCTCGGCCATTGTGCCGCCCTTTCAGGCACTGCCACAGAAGGTTCTGGCGTTGGCTCATCCTTGTCGGCCTTCTCCGGACGCGGTTGCTCTAACCTCTTGCTATAGCGCGACTTAAGCCGACCCTCGCCAATCACCTCATACAGAGACTTTTTTTTACGATTACGTGCCATAGCCAAATCAGCTTAATTTTACAAAATATTTAGCAGGTACCTATTCTATCGGCACCAGTCTAAATAACAAGCCAGCAATCAATTAAAAATTATCTAATGTTTTTACAATATTTCAATTTGAATTTCAACAGGAAACTCCCATATTCATACGGGAAAAATTTCTGCCGGACGATGGCGGCAGGTTGATGGGTCAGGTAATTTAGGGGGTTTGGGTAAGAGAAAAATTGGGTTTGATTGGGTTTGAATCTCGTATCTCGTATTGCGTATTGCGTATCGCGCTGGGGGATTGGGTTTGATTGGGTTTGTTTTGGGTTTGTTTTCACCAAGTGTCCAATTGGATTTATTTTCATAATCCATTGTTTTAACAGCACTTACGTTCATTTGGGCATCCAGCAAATTGGGTTTGTTTTGCATAAAAAGGTGCGATTTGTAGAGCGTTCTCGACAGATGTAGAGTGCCGAGACTGGCGAAATCCGAAATCCTAAGCACGAAATTCGAAACAATATCAAAATCTAAATGACCCAAATTCAAAACCTTGTTTTTGCGCACTTTTGCCTTTTCACTT
>JAUVYQ010000267.1 GCA_030603035.1 Phycisphaerae bacterium
CAGCCCCTACTCCGCTTCCGGTAAGAATTTTGCCGTGCTGGATATTATCGAAGCCGATTACTTCAACAACGCCACTCTCGGCGCTTAAGTGCAATGCCTTCAGGGAATTATTACCTATATCTATGGCCCAAACCGCCCCGAATTCTGCCGCCATAATAAACCTCCTGCTTTATGGTCCAAACTTGAGTCGATTAGCCTTGTAAATCCATCTCAACAAACATAGATTATACCATATTATGAAAACTTTTTCCATCAAAACCCTTGGTTGCAAAGTCAATCAATACGAAGGCCAGCAGATTCGAGAGCTGCTCGAACAGCTCGGACTCGACCAGGTCTATCCCGCACATATTAAGCATAGGCTCACGCCTGATAGGTGCGGGACGAAAAAGCCCGATTTGGTTGTTATCAATACCTGCTGCGTAACTCATACCGCCTCAGCCAAGAGCCGACAATACGTCCGAAAAGCCCAAAAGCTAAGTCCCGATGCTGTTATAGTTGTCTCCGGCTGCCTGCCAACTGTCAATATCGGCGAATTAAACGCTTCGGGTAAAAATGTCCATCTCATAAGGTATCGGAACAGCCTTGCTGCTACGTTAAGCCAAATAGTCAACGGCAAAGCCGCCCCGGGGGCCTCACAAAGCCCTCAAACCTGCGAAAACACTATTATTAAAACAGAAAATGACCCTGAAATCAAGTATAAAAACCGGTCACCCAATCAACCCAAGCTACCCCAATTAACCTGCTTTAGAGGCCATACCAGGGCTTTTCTAAAGGTCCAGAACGGCTGTGACGGATGCTGCTCCTATTGTATCATACCCAAAACCCGCCCTGTTGTTCACAGCAAGCCGGTCGAAGCGGTCCTTGAAGAGGCGCAGGCCCTTGTTGAAGCAGGGCATAGGGAAATTGTCGTAACAGGCGTGTTTCTCGGTGCTTACGGCCAAAGAAGCGTCAGACGAAAGAACTGGGATGAGCCGCAGAACGACAAATTAGCCAATCTGCTCGATAAAATGGCAGAAATCCCGAATCTTGCAAGGATAAGGGTAAGCTCGCTGGAGCCGGCTGACGTAACGCCGCGATTGCTCGATACCTTCTGCAAACGCCGTAACGTTATGCCGCACCTGCACTTGTCGCTGCAGTCGGGTTCAAACGCTGTCCTGAAAAAGATGTGCCGGCAATACAAAACCGACGAATTTAGAGATAAGATTGAGTTAATTAAATCCCGGCTCGACAGGCCTGCTATAACCGCCGATATTATCGTTGGTTTTCCGGGCGAAACGGATGCTGACTTCGAGCAAACTATCGATTTGGCGAAAGAGACGGGCTTTGCAAAAATGCACATTTTCAGCTTTTCGCCGCGTCGAGGCACCGCCGCTGCAGGTATGCAAGATACGGTAGATAATAGAGTTATAAAGAAAAGAGCACAAATATTGCGCGACTTGGATATCGAATTGGGCTACAAATTTCGGCAGCAATTTATTAGCGAAACTGCTGTAATTTTGGTGGAAAATAGCAATGGGCAGGCCTGTGGGCGAAGCGAAAGATATTTTATGGTCTATCTCGAAAAAACGCAGAATATGCTGAACGGAAACGAGCTGGTGAGGGTGAAATTGCTTGAAAACAACGAAAATGGGGTAATTGGCCAGGCTGAAATGTAAGAGAGTCAGCGAAAACCACTGCCTTGCAAATCCGGCAACCCGTAGGGATCTCCGCTTCGCTTCGAGTTTGATTGGGTTTGTATCTCGTATCTCGTATTGCGTATTGCGTATCGCGCTGAGGGATTGGGTTTGAATTGGGTTTGTTTGGCTTTGTATTGGGTTTATTTTGGCTTTGTTTTTTCGGACTGAGAAATCATCTTTTTTTCTGTAATCCTTTGTTATAAGTGAGTTTACATTCATTTTGGCTTTTCGGAGATTGGCTTTGTTTGGGTTTGTATTGGGTTTGTTTTTTCGGACTCTCCGCTGCCATTTATTTTCATAATCCGTTGTATTATATAGATTTACGTTCATTTGACTTTTTTGGAAATTGGGTTTGTTTTGCATAAAAAGAGCTGATTTGTAGAGCGTTCTCGACAGATGTAGAGTGCCGAGACTGGCGAAATCCGAAATCCTAAGCACGAAATTCGAAACAATATCAAAATCTAAATGACCCAAATTCAAAACCTTGTTTTTGCGCACTTTTGCCTTTTCACTT
>JAUVYQ010000382.1 GCA_030603035.1 Phycisphaerae bacterium
ATGGCCCGAAACAACCGCCAACAGAGCGGAACCAACGGCGACACGTCTTTTGGCGCCGTTGGTCAAAGTCGTTTGTGAGGGCGAACGTAGAGAGCCCGGCCGCGAGCAGACCGCGATGTCTTTTCGCGGGCTGCGAAGCCAAAGTAAAAATGATAAAAATAATGCTAACCGTTACGATATGCGTGATATTCGTATTTGGTTGTGCGCTCGAGAGCAAGCCGCCGTTTGGCGGCGGCGCTGCGAATCGATAGCGATGTGTGTTTTTTGAGCTGTGCCGGCCTTGTGCCGGCACGGCGAATCCCAGGGTCATCAAATCAAGAGGCTATGAAAAGCTCCTCGATAATTGGTGAACGTAATCTCCCTGGGATTCCGATAAATGTCGCTATTGTCGGACGGATTTTTTGCGTGGTCAAGAGTAGAGAGAAGTCACCAAGTCTGACTGGTGACGTTTTGAGATATCCATCCAGACCTTTGTATTTCGTAAGCTGAGTAATAGCTGCTGAGATAACCTGGTCCTGCATCCATTTTTCAAGGTGCAAGACATTCTGGCTTATGAACAACGTTCCAACTTTGAGGATTTCATCGGCCATAATACGAGCTCCTTAATCAAAAAGATATCGTTCGATGTTAACGAGTTGGTCAAGACAAGTCAACAGAGTTGAAGTTTGAAGGATATTTTGTAGTTTGTGCTAACTCGTTTTGCGGTCGTTGGTTGAAGGTAGTTTGATACTTTAGAAATCTAAAAAAGTTCTTGACAGAAAAACGATATCGGTTAAAAGCGATATCGAACAAAACCCCGATGGTCAAGGATAGGCCAGGGGCAATGGAAAAGACAGCACGTGCGGACGTGCGCAATGGAGGTACAAATCATGGCTTTCATTCGATCCGTGGATCAAATTGCCAACAAGTGGGCTGAGGTTACGCCTATGCGATCGGCAGATTACGCCGCAGGCGTTGCGGCGCCACGTAGGAGTTGGATGGCTGCCACAAAGGCGGCTGAGAAAGCGTATGAGGAAGGTGTGACAAAAGCAATTGGCCGTAAATCGTTCGGAAAAGGCGTTGGTAAAGCTGGCGACGAGAAGTGGCAGCGCAAAGCATCAACGCGCGGAGTTGCAAATTGGGGACCCGGAGTTGCAGAAGCCAAAGGCGATTATGC
>JAUVYQ010000234.1 GCA_030603035.1 Phycisphaerae bacterium
CCAATAAAACATCAATCAGAATAATTGCTTTTGACGAAACAGACGCCCAGACCATAGCAAAACGGCAAAGACCAAAAGCCACAATCACAGAAACTATAAAGATAGCAGACTAGGAGGACCTTAACCATGAGCTCTAATCCACCGCCCACCCTTGAAACTGCGGAATGCGAAAAACTCCTTGACGCTGTGCTCAGCAATGCCGGCACAGCCAAGAAAAAACTCAAGGCGGTCCGCAACCACTGCATGGCCATGTTAATGCTCGAAGCAGGCCTGCGAGTCGGTGAGCTCGTGTCCCTGCGATGGTCTGATTTGTATTTTAACAAAGAACCGGTTAGAAACATCTTCATAAAGCCAAACATGACCAAGAACAAGGTTGAGCACTCTATCCCTGTATCCAAACGCCTGTCCGATTCTCTGCTCGCCTACTTTCATTCTGGAGCCTTTTTGGGTCCTCTTACGTATGATACTTTCGCTTTTGCAAACAGTAGATCGCAGCGTCATCTTACCACCAAACAGGTCGAAAGGATTATTTGCAAGGCCGCCTGGAAGGCTTTGGGTCGTCCGTTAACCCCCCACGTGCTTCGTCACACATTCGGGACCAGGTTAATGCGTGTTACCAATGAGGCAGTTGTTCAGCAGCTGCTCGGTCACAAGTTTATGTCGAGCACTCAAATCTATCTTCACCCCAACGATGATGACAAACGCCAGGCTATTATCAGGGCTTCTCGTCCGTCAGAGAACCTCCATACTGCTGAGCAGAAGCAGCAGGATCAAACTGACTTGCAGGAAGAACAGCGCCCGGGACCTCAGCCGGCTTCTCGTCAGTTACTTCAGCCGCCTTCTCACTGGTAGCCGACTCCGTGACATCGCCTGCCGGCTTCGTCTTTGCGTCAAAGTACCTTGCTATCGTCTGCATCTCTGCCATCAAATAGTTTTCTGCATCATCCAGACGCCCTGCATGAAATGAACTATTCGCACTCTCAGCTATGTTTTTAGCTTTTGCGACAACCTCTTTCAAATCCATAACTTAGCTCCTTTTTTCTTCCGCCACACGTCTCTCTCTAGCCTGCTGAAAATCAGCCAGGCATTGACCGCAAACCCCCATATAGTTTAGTGCATCGGTGCGGAATACGTTCGCACAAAACAAACACGGCGCTTGTGGAATTACAGCCACCGCAGGTACAACACCATCCACAGGCACCTGCGTCAGAGCTTCTTCTGGCGGCCTTGATAATTGCCAGGAGTTAAGCCAGGCGGCCGTGGCCCTGGCCGTTGCTCCGTTTTCGATTGCATGATTCAAAAGAAAACCACGATATTGAGGATCAGCTATCAGTGCCAGGTTACTTGCAGCTGACACCGATATCTGTCTCAAATGGATCGCCTGCAGGATCTCCGGGGGCCAGGTTGTCATTAGTGCCTGTGCCCTGACCCACTGTATACTTCGATGTAGTCCTTTCGCTAGCTCCTCGATGCTCATTATCTCTGCATCGATGCACTCGCGAATCGCAGCAGCCTGCTCTACCGCTGACAAGTCCAGTCTGAAAAAATTCTCAGCTAAACTCACCTCGGCAGCTTGTGCCTCATTGTCTTCTCTGATGATCGCAGGTACCTCCCCAATACCCGCAGCCTTAGCCGCAGCAATGCGCCGATGTCCGGCCACAAGTAGAAAAGAATCATCTTTGCGCACCACAATAAGGGGCACAAGAACGCCAACCCTACGGATACTAGCAGCGAGCTCCTGGATCTGTTCATCTTCAACCTCCGAACGCTGCCTGTGGGGCCCGACTTGTATCGAGGTTATCGGTATGCTCTCTATCGCTACCATCCTTATCTCCTACTGGTACGAACTTCGTAAACTCGAATGTACCATTTTTACCATTCCATTGCAATAAGACATGATTGCCCGGTCGAAGCCCCAGGGCGATCCTCACCGGTTGCGGTACTGCCATTATTACCGAGTTGTGGTTTCGATACAATTTTGCAATAAAATATTCTTTTGCCATTTTTCTTTCTCCTTTAAATGGTGTCGGTGTGGATTATCCGGTGGGGGGCGATGGGGGTCAAGGGTTTTCTTCAAAAAAATCGCCACGAAAAAAAGTGTCAAACCCCTTATTAGAAACAACTTCTCCACCATAGTCCAGTAGCACTTATTTTTAATTCGTGCTAACACGGACAAACACTGATTCACCCTAAATCCTTTTAAAGTCTGCACTTACGTCATAAAAATTATTTTTTCGTTCATAAATCCCTTGCCCCATCACAAGTTACAATTCACCATAATCACCATCGAAAATATTTTTCTTGACAAATGGCGAAAATGTGTAAAATGTTGCTTCAACCCCCTATGGCTAAATGTACCTAAATGAAAGGCAAAGTCTAACGAGGCTAAAGGGTTTCAGTTCAAGCGCCAGCAAGTGAGGTTAATTCAAAAAGATTAATATCTTTAAAGAGACCGTCCAGACATTGGTCAAGGGGTTTTGTTCAGTCCCGTGTAAAACCGGCTTCTGGTTTTATTTTTTCGGCGAATTTTTTTGTTGTTTTAAAGATTTGCAACCACGACTACCCCCAGGCGTTGACATTCATCAATCACATCTTCATCGACCGTATCGCAAACAATCACCGGCCAGGTCTCTCTAGGTGGCTCGTACTCCTTTACGAAGAGACCCTCATAAACGAGCACCTGGCCGATGGCAAAATGCATCGCGATTGGTTTTACCTCAATGACCCAGTACACCCCATCCACAAGAGCAACCACATCAATACGTTTCCGAGTAACAC
>JAUVYQ010000233.1 GCA_030603035.1 Phycisphaerae bacterium
ACCACGAACCGAATCCCTTTAATCCGCGCAATCCGCGATTCAATATGTTTGTGCCTTTGCCCCTTTGCCCCTTTCTTCTTCGTGCCTTTGTGCCTTAGTGGCATCTCTACATCTGTCGAGAACGCTCTACAAATTCACCCCTTTTTATGCAAAACAAAGCCAATTTGCTGGATGCTCAAATGAACGTAAATTCAATATTAACAACGGATTATGAAAATAAATCCAATTGGACACTTGGTAAAAACAAACCCAAAACAAACCCAATTTGCCAGAGGGTAAAATTGATGCAAAGTGTGTAGTTACAAAGGATTATGAAGAAAAATGCGGATAAGGGCTATGAAAAAACAAAGCCAAAACAAACCCAATTTGCTGAATGCTCAAATGAACGTAAGTTCTGTTTTAACAAAGGATTATGAAAATGTACGCCTTTACAGACGCGGGGAAAACAAACCCAAACAAACCCAATTTCCGAAAAGCCAAAATGAAATTAAACTTTTGGCTTTATCATTGCCAAAAAACAAAAACAAATTATGGGCAAGGGCAAGAGCCTATTTGGTGCGGGGCAAGCAAAATAGATTCCTCGGCTGCGCTCGGAATGACCCTTCAATTGACAACGGGTGCTCAGGTGATTCAGCCGGTCGTGATGTTCTGCCATTGTATTCCGACTTTCTTGAGGGCGTAGCCGACCTCGCCGAGGTAATCGCCGTAGCAAGTCATCCAGTGGAAGCCCTGCATGTCTTCCAGGAGCTTCTTCCAATCTCCCTCTATCTCCAGGTCAATCTGCGAGCGGCAGATGTCATAAAAGGGATGGTCGGTGATTTTTCCCCTGAACCCTATCCATTTCTTCGAGGCGAAGTCGGGGACAAGGTTTGTAATGACCTGGCCTTTGCGCATATTGACTTTAGGAGCAGCACCGTAATCCGACTCAAAGTGCGTGTGGATTTCTACCGGCTCGTAATCCTTGCCGTTCATTCGCCGCGGAGCAGTACAGTGGGCGTGGGTGGTTATGCCTTTGTGCGGGAAATTGGGGTTCTGCAGGAAGGACGGCTTTCCGGAGATGTAACGCAGCAGAATGCCGGAAGGAATGACCACAAAATCGGATTCGCAAAATGCCATCAGCCCTTCATCATTGATGAGACTCAAGGGCATACAAGCTGTGGTCTGGGACATCGGGATGATTGTTCCCATACAATGATGGACGGTAATGGCGGGGGCGTCCGCTTTCTCCATAAGCTCCTTGAAGACCTTCGTCAACAAGAAAGCGTTGACGAGGAATTTCTTGTCGGTGTGCAGAGACACACCCTTTTGAGCGAGGTATTCATCGGTCTGGCGTCGAGCTTCTTTGACAGCTTTTTGGTCTTTCAGGTTCTTCTTAATCATCGGTTCGAGCTCCTTGTACGTTACCGGCTTTATGTCGAGCTTCCAGATTTCCCTTGCCGTGGCGGGGCCAAGTTTGTGGCCGACCCCCCATCCGCCGGCGTCGCCAATAGCTACGATTCTGGTACCGAGAGTGTTCTTGAGCCCGTAAAGTGCCCTCAGCCGCCAGAGAATTTCATCGTAATCGTCCACCACGATGTCCCAGACATCCATATCCGGCTGCTTGTACTCGTCTGTTGCCCTTCGCAGGAAGTGAGGGTGAGCGATTTCGTACCAGAGATATACCGGGCCGGATTTGTGTCTCAAAAACATGACGCTCGGTTTCTTGGAAGCTGCAAGTGTGTCGAGCCAACCTCGTCCCCCGCCCGCCGCGTAAACCAGGATGACGTCGCAATCGCTGTCTTTGACGGCAGCAGCCTGTCCGCCACTATTCACTCTCGCCAATGGCAGAATCTCCATCGGAAAGTCCGCGGACGACGCCAGCTTTTTCAATTCTTTCTCGATTGTTGCGACTTCCTTGTCAACGTCGCTTTGGTTATGCAGTCCGCCCCAGCCCCGCCAGCTCGTGGCTTCCCTTCTTCGGGCGAGCGAATAGACCAGAGTTGGTTTTACTCTAAGTGGGGTCCCGATGCGCAGACCCATTCCGGGAATGGGCTTTCTCAAAGCCCCATGAGCTTGAGACGTTAGTGCCCACGCTCCCATACCCGCTGCGCCGAGTCCGACGAGAAAATCCCGCCGGGACATACCAAAGAAGGCCTTTTCGTCAATGTTCGGCGCTCCGTGAGAGCAGCAGTGGTGAGAGACGTGCTTTGCACAGCTTGACTGATTTTTCTTTTCACCCATCTGTTGTTTCATAATTAAATCCTCCACAAAAAACTGTTCTTTCCGAAGCAAAAATGCTTACCCGTTGCAACTTGTGCTGCGGCAACGGCCGCAAGTGCAATCAACCGATAAGAAGTCTATCAGGCTGTCGAATTGAAGTCAAGAAAGTTATCGGACGATAAATATTTTTATAAGTTAAAGAAAAAGGGCTGTGGGCGAGAAAGCTCACAGCCCCTTTGCCATCGTATAAGCTAATATGCTGCACTTACGCAGACTACGGCACCGGCGCGACCGCCAGCCAGTTATTGGCCAAGATGGCAATATCTCGGAAGTTAACTATCATGTCGGCGTTCAGGTCTCCGGTAATTGGAACGTCCTCATAAGCCGGCTCCTTGGTGGTCAGCTCGAAGCACATATCCCACGACTCTTCCGGTGTCGGCCACCAGATAGGGTCGCCTTTCTTATACCAGTACCAGAGCCTCGGTGGCCAATTCGGCGCTGTAAATCCACCTGGCCAGAGAGCATCAACCACAGGCGCCTCAACCTCCCAGATGCGTACCGCGTCGTCCTCGAACTTGCGCTCGC
>JAUVYQ010000171.1 GCA_030603035.1 Phycisphaerae bacterium
GGCTCATATCAAGCACCCACTAATAAAATATCAAATCCCGCATTCAGACCGCAGTCGCCTGGATACCGCCGACGTTACAAACTCGCTCCGAGCCCTTATGTGGCGAAATGTCGGCATCACCCGAAAGGCCCGACCACTGGCAGAGACCCAGGAGATTATTAGATTCTGGCAGCGGTATGTGATGGACAAAATCTTTGATTCCCCTCAGAGCTGGGAATGCCAGAATATGCTTACCGTTTGTCTGCTTATGTCCCGCGCGGCACAGAGCCGAGAGGAAAGTCGAGGCGTCCACTTCAGAAGCGATTTCCCCGATACCGACGATGAGCACTTCAAAAAACGTATCGAAATTTCAAAAGAATTATAAAAAAACAGTCAACTGCGCATTGACCATCCCCAAAGCCTTCGGCTTTGAGGCTGTCACCCATTGCAGAATTATGCAGGGTCTGGACAAATTGATAGTTGTACATAACATTAGACATCGTGATTCTGGCGCAAATATTTTGCATCAAGCTTATCTTTTTCACGACCTGTTGATTCTTTATTTTTGATAAGATTTTCTTTAGAGAGGAAAGGAATTTTAATACCTTCGATTTCTATCTCTTGTTTGTCAGAATAGGCTTTTTTAAAATCAACCCCCTCAATTTTAGTGATTATATCGATTCTTCTTGGAGCTACGCCGATTTGAAAAACAATGCCTTCTTCGCAGAAGGTCATTTCCGTAATCTCTGAAAGAGGAGCACCGAATTCTAAAAGGGATTGATAGATTTTTTCGGAGTTTTCCAAAGACACTTCGACCCATATATCAATATCACCCGTGGCGCGGGGGTATCCGTATGCACCCATCGCATAAGCTCCGACAACAAGGAATTTAACCTTGTTGTTTAATAAGATTAGTAACATTTCTTTGTAATCTTCGTTCAGCATATTGGCTGCCCTTTAACGACCATAATTCGGCGGTGAGCTCCCACATAAAAGCAATTCTTTCCTGAGGGGAGGCGCTTACATAACAGTCGTCTTGTTTGGTCATTTTTTTTTGAGTTGTACGATTCCTGATAACTTTCATGATAATAATATTATATCATAAAGTTGAAAACAAAGCGAACTTTTGCTATAATAGCCTGTAGCTCATAATAAAATAATCAGTTAAAAAGAGTGGGTCGGGCGGTCGCTGGCCCGCCTTTGGCGGGCTGGAGGAAAGTCCGAGCAGGACAGGGCACGGTGGTGGCTAACGGCCACCGGGGGCCGGTTTCGATTTTGCGATTTGTTGCAAAACCGGATTCGGGCAACCCCAGGGAAAGTGCCACAGAAAATACACAGCCGATGGCCCCGATTCGTCGGGACACAGGTAATGGTGAAATGGTGCGGTAAGAGCGCACCGCGGTGCCGGTGACGGCGCTGGCAGGGCAAACCCCACCGCCTGCAAGACCAAGCAGTTGGTAATAGTTATACTCGGCCCGAGTATGAACGGTTTAGCGTTCAGCCAGCGGGTGGGTCGCTTCCCGGTATATCGGGAGAGCCAACTGGCGACAGTTGGTCAAGATAAATGGCCGCCGCCCGTCAGAAGTGGCGGGATACAGAACTCGGCTTACAGACCCACTCTTTTAATTGATTATTGATTTCGCCAAACGGACGGTGGATCTTCGATACGCCTCAGGCGTATTGATTGTTTTAACAACAAAAATGCAAAACGCGCTTGCAATCGGCTCACATCTGTTCTGCATTTTCCTCTTCAGTTTGCTGCGGTTCTTGTTGTTTTTCGAAGTTCTTCACAAGTGAGCCTAACCTCATTTTGACCGTGACAATATCATTCTCGACGAGCATTTGAATCTTGCCCCTGCCAAGATTAATGTGGCTAAAATCGGCGCCAGCCGGCTCACTCAGCCTTGTCGCCAGCACAGGCGAGGAGTCCAATTTAACCAAAACAGTCTCCAGTGCCTGATTGATAAGCATCCCACTAATGTCAAGCATTTTATTGTCCGAGCTGACTTCGTCTATGTCCTTGCGGACGTTCGCCAAGACCTGTTTTAGTATCGCGATTCGCCTTGCGTTTTCGTTTACGTAGGGCTTACCAAGTACCTCGCTTTCCAATACCATTTCGCAGTCAAAGCTTAGTTCCTTCCTCGGCTCCTCCAAAATATTGGGTTTGTCATCTACAATAAAGAGGTACTTGCGCTTTGCTGTGAGCTTGTTCTCGTCGAAGGCGACCATATTGAACCAAATCTTGTGGCCTTTTTTCTTCTGCCCCGACGAAGCGACAACGCTCCTGCTCTTGCTAAGCAGCTCATATTCGGGTCTGTGAATCGCAGCAAGTACATCAGCGGAGCTACTTTCCTTTAGCTTTGTGCGGCGGTAGCACTCGGAAAGCTGCTCGTCATAGGGCGGCCCTTCAGGCCGAAAGTACTCCAAAACAGAGCAGCCGTACAAACCCAAGATAACTAAAAGCTGAAAACTAAAAACTAAAAACCATAATTCAAAGCTCGAAATTTTACATTTTAGGTTTTGGTTTTGCATTCTTCGCTCCCCGTTTTACACTTCTTTCGAATCGACCCACTTCATCATCTTGCGTAATCCTCTTCCAACTGTTTCAAGCCGGCAGTCGTGGTCTTTTTCGTATAGCTCCTTAAACTTTTTCAAGCCGCTCCTGTATTCGTCCACCCATTCTTTAGCAAATTCACCGGACGTAATCTCCGATAGTATCTTTTTCATTTCCGCTCTGGTTTGCTCGGTGATAATCCTCGGCCCGCGGGTCAGGTCGCCATACTCAGCGGTGTTGGATATGCTGTATCTCATATAGCTCATCCCGCCCTGATACATAAGGTCAACTATCAGTTTGACCTCGTGCATACATTCGAAATAGGCGATTTCAGGTTGATATCCCGCTTCGACCAGCGTCTGGAAGCCGGCCTTAATAAGCGAGGTAAGGCCGCCACAGAGAATACACTGCTCGCCAAACAGGTCGGTTTCGGTCTCTTCTTTGTATGTGGTTTCGATAACACCTGCTCTGGCGCCGCCGATTCCGTTTGCCCAGGCAAGGGCAATTTGCTTTGCGTCGCCGGTTGCATCTTGCTGGACAGCTACCAGGTTCGGGACGCCGCCGCCTTTTTCAAACTCACTGCGAACCAGATGCCCCGGCCCTTTCGGAGCAATCATCACAACGTTAACATCGTCCGGCGGCACAATATACTTAAAATGAATATTAAAGCCGTGACAAAAACCAAGCGTCTGACCGGCTGCCAAATTGGGCCCGATTGCCTCCTTGTACACTTTTGCCTGAACTTCATCGGGCACGGTTACGATAATCAGTGTCGCACCATCCATAGCTGTTTTTATATCCCCCGGCGTAAAGCCGTGCTCCTGCGCCAATTTGAAGTTGTCGGTGCCTTGCAGTTCGGCCACCGCCACTTCTATGCCGCTATCGCGCAGATTCAAACTGTGTGCATGGCCCTGACTGCCATAACCAATAACCGCAACCTTCTTACCCTTTAACGCATCTATCGGAGCATCCTTTTCGTAATAAATTTTTAATGCCATAGCTTCAACTCTCCTTATTTTCTAAATGAAGATTATTATTTTATACCCTTCTTGCCCCTAAAAGCGAACTTTCACATTATATTAAAAGCTTTCTGTCAGGCAAGGAATTTATAGGCGTGCTAAACTCGTATCTTGTATCTCGCTTCACGCTGCACAAGACACACTTCACGCTTCAGTTTTTGCCTGGCGGGACATTGCGATTGTTCCGGTTCTGGCGACGCTCTTGATACCATAAGGCCTGCATACATTGATAAAGGCCTCAATCTTAGCCTCAGGCCCGCTGACTTCGACCATAACAAACTTCGGGCCGATGTCCACAACTTTCCCCTTAAACGTCTCTATCAGCGATAAGATTTCAGGCCGTTTTTCCGACGGGGCCGAAATCGCTATAAGCATCAAATCGCGGGCTACCACCGGCTGACCAACAAAATCCTGAACCTTAACAACAGGAACAACCTTGGCTAACTGTTTTCGAACCTGCTCAACAACCCTGTCATCGCCGATAACAACTATCGTCATCCGGCTCAAGTCTGGGTCCTCGGTTCGGCCAACAACAAGCGAATCAATATTAAACGCCCGGGCGGCAAACATCCCGGCGACATGGGCCAGAACGCCAGGTTTGTTTTCAACCAATGCACTTATTATATGCTTCATTCTCGTACCTCGATTCTCGATACCTGATTCTCGATACTCGATACTCAAACGAGCATCCAGCATCGAGCAACGAGTATCGAATCATATCAACCTTTCCAATATATCAAGGCCGTCCATCTCATTTAGACTTTTGCCGGCCGCAACCATCGGCCAAACATTTTCTTCCCGCTCGATTCTAAAGTCAACCACGCAGGGCTGCTTTTCAACCAGCATCGCCTTGACGGCCCCGGGGACATCAGCTTTCTTATCGACAGTTATTCCGACCGCACCAAGCGCACGCGCCACGGTTGCATAATCGGGATTGGACAGGTAGCTCTTGGAATAGCGCTTATTATAGAAAAGCTCCTGCCACTGCCGAACCATTCCCATATATCCGTTGTTCAAAATGCAAACCTTTATCGGCAGCTTGTTCTCAACAGCGGTGCGAAGCTCGGTCATAGTCATATTAAAACTATGGTCGCCGTCAATATCGACAACGGTCTCTGTCGGTCTGGCTACCTGAGCGCCTATGGCGGCCGGCAGACCATAGCCCATTGTGCCGAGTCCGCCGGAGCTTATAAGCTGTCTGGGCCTGCTGAAGCGATAAAACTGGGCGGCCCACATCTGATTCTGGCCAACGCCCGTAGTTATAATCGCGCGGCCCTTCGTTTGACTGCAAATTTCCTCGACAACATACTGCGGCTTAATCGCCGATGAATTCCTGTCATAATTAAATGGAAACTTAGCTTTCCAATCGGCAATTTTCTTAAACCACCGCTTTCTCTCGCGGAATTCTATTTCCTTAACCAATTCAGCTAATATAACTTTCGCA
>JAUVYQ010000056.1 GCA_030603035.1 Phycisphaerae bacterium
CAAAAGACGACCAGATAGCTGCTCTGGCACTAATTAAACACGCAGAAGCCCGGCGGACGGCACTGCATTACAGCCAAGGGACTGTGACCAGTGCAGAACTGAAAGCTACGATAAACCGGGCAAGGGCCGGATACGGCGAAGCGCTCGACGCGCTCAAGAAGGCCTCACCCAATGTGTCGTTAATGGCGACAGCAAGATTTGGCCTGGGACTCTGCGAAGAAGAACTCGGTAACTTCGAGAAGGCAGAGCAAATATATAGCGATGTCGTCGCAGACCCTAATCTTGAAGGCACCACAGCCGTTGCCCAGGCAAAGCAGCGTCTCAAAACAATGGCCGATTATCAGCAAAAGGTGGTCTTTAAGGCATCGCCAAGACCAAAACCGCCCGCGCCAGATATTCTCTCTGAGTTCCCCGGCATCGAACTAAGATCCAAAACGCCAATCAGTCCCTTTGAGTCGCCTGATGTGAATCTGGGGCCCGAAACGCCAAATAGCGCCTCTGAGACCTCTGACATCAATGTGCCCGGCAAATAATTCACAAAGCGAGATGCGAGATGCGAGATGCGAGAGAACCCTTGACACTTCAAGTGGGAAACTCAATCAAAGAGCGCCGGGTTGACAAATACCTGCACAGCCGGTTCGGCAACTTCAGCCGCGTTATGATACAAAAGCAAATCGGCGCCGGTGCCGTCAAGGTTAACGGCAAAATAGTTAAATCCAGCTTTAAGCTAAGTCCGGGTGACAAAATTGATTTGACACTGCCCGAACCACCAAGCAAAGAGATTCAGCCTGAGGACATCCCACTGAACATTATTTACGAAGATAACGACATGATTGTCATCAACAAGCAAGCCGATATGATTGTTCACCCCGCCCGCGGCAACACACGCGGCACTCTGGTAAACGCCCTTGCGTTCTATTCCGACAAACTATCGAGCGGGCTGGGGGAGTTCCGGCCCGGTATCGTCCACCGACTCGACAGGAACACCACCGGTGTTATGGTCATCACCAAAAATGACACGGCCCAGTGGAAAATCGCCAAACAATTCGAGCGCCGCCAGATAAAAAAAAGCTATCTGGCCATAGTGCACGGCACTCCTGAGTTGACAAGCGACTGCATAAATGCACCGCTTGGCGTCCACCCGAGGGTAAGGGAAAAATATGCCATTCGGCCGGAATTCGGTAAAGAAGCAATCACCTTTTACGAGGTCCTCGAAAGTTTTCGCGGCTTTTCTTTACTGAAGCTAACTCCCAAGACCGGCCGAACACACCAGATACGGGTCCACCTCTCATATATAAAACACCCCATCGTCGCCGACGATATGTATGGCGGTAAGCTGGTCTATCCGTGGCAACTGACAAACGCTGAACCCGCTGCGCAGGACCCGATTATAAGCCGCTGCGCACTTCACGCCTCAACGCTCGAATTCAAACACCCAACAACCGAGGAAACAGTGAAATTCGAAGCCCCCCTGCCCGAAGATATGCAAAACCTGCTTGAGATGCTGCGAAAATATCGAGGAGTCTGACAAATCCGGCTGACGCCCTACTCGTTGCTTAGCTGAACCTGCCTATACAGCTGAGCTGCTTTACTCCTGTGGCAGTTTTTCGAGATCCGGCAACGATTTCAATATGAATTCATAGATGCTGCGAGCTATTTCAATTGCCTGCTTCGCATCTTCGTCACTTGCATAGTGATGTGGGGCCGGATATCGAGAATCAACAGCGTATTCCGTTAACTCACCTGCGGTTTGTTTGAACTCCTCGAAGTCAGGATTTACCCGGCAACAAAGTTCAAGCAAATAATCTATATCGTGGCTTTTCTTTGCGCGGATGTCGTGAAAAGTGAGAAAACCCTTCAAGGCTTTTTCAGCACACTGTTGTGAATGAAAGGCCGCCGCCCAGTAAATAGGTTCGTCACCATCAAGGATGAACCGAGCAAGACGCAAATCGTCATCGGCAAGCATGAGCCACTGCCTTGTCATCTCAAGTTTAGGATCCATATACCAGCTTGCCCTCACAAAGAGCTTCGTTCATAACGGTGTTCTTTACGTCGCTATATCTTTTGAACTGTGACTCAGTGCAGACAATCAAATCTACCGGAGTCTTCAGGCCCCACAGACTTGCTCTGCCTTTCCGGGCGACGTTACGTGTGGATTTGCCAATTTCGGGAATCACAGCCAACAAGTCTATGTCGCTGTTCTGGTCAGCGTTGCCCGCAGCATGTGAGCCAAAAAGATAAATCCTCTCCGGGTGTATTGACTCGGCTAATCGCTTAGTAATTTCCTCGAGTAATTCTGTAGAAAGTTCTTTCATAAACACATACCTGCTATTGGATTCTACCGTATTTGGCTGTTCTATTCAAGTTGCGCATTGTTTGGCCTCATCAGTCTTACTCCTGTGGCAGTTTGGTGAGGTCGGCGTCGGAGCCGGCTACCATTAAGATATCATCCTGATAAATAACGGTGCTGGGCATAGGGACATTGATAATCTGGCCCTTTTCGGCCTTCTTCGTCTTGCTGTGCTCGCCCCGCTTGATTGCAACCAGATTCACACTGTATTTTTGCCGCAGCTGCAAATCCATAACCGTCTTGCCATCGAAGCTGGCCGGCGCCTTTACCCGCGCCAAGCTGTAGCCCGGTGCGAAATCTATCTTTTCTCCGATTTGCGGTGCAATAAGTTTATACGCCCATCTTTGAGCCGACTCGATTTCAGGGTAAATTACATCGGTAGCGCCCACCTTGGAAAAGACCTCTCCGGCAATTAAATCCTCCGCTCTTGCGTATATCTGCTTTACGCCCATTTGGCGCAGATTCACCACCGTCAGAATCGCAGATTCAAAACCGCGTCCAGTGCCCTGTCCTATGCCGATGATAGCGACATCAATCTTATCAACGCCCTGAGCCTTCAGCGCCTCTTCGTCGGTGCTGTCGAGCCGAACGGCGTGACTTACCTGGTCGCGAATCAACTCTATCTGGTCTCTGTTTTTGTCAATTGCGATAACCTCGGCTCCGCTCATCGCCAAAGCGATAGCCAGCTTTTTGCCGAACCGTCCCAATCCTATTACAGCAAACCGCTTCATAATATTAGCTCCTATTTTTATTTTTTGCCACGAAGGCACCAAGACACTAAAATTACAATATATTTACTTTTTAACTTCACGACTTCGTGTCCCTGTGGCTAATCTCTCTTTTAGCCGACAATTATTGCCTCATCCGGATAATTGTACTTAACCGGCTTCAAGTTAAAGGTCAGCGCCGCCAACAGTGTCAACGGCCCAAGTCTGCCGATAAGCATTACTACAATGATAATCCATTTCCCTGCGGTTGTCAAAGAAGGGGTTATGCCGGTTGTCAAGCCGACAGTACCGAGAGCGGAACCGGCCTCGAACATAATCTGGGACATATTAAAGCCGTTTGCATTTTCGGTAATACTCAGCGCCAATGTGGCGGCGAACAGCACCACAACGAAGAGCAGCGTTACAGTAATTGCCCTGCCAACGACAACTATCCGCACCGAACGCCTAAACATCTCAACATCCTGACGCTTCCGCAGAGCAGCAACAACCGTCATTATTATCACAGCTAACGTCACCGTCTTGATTCCCCCCGCAGTAGAACCGGGCGAACCACCGATAAACATAAGCAAAATCAAAACAAGCTTGCTCGAAGCGGACAGTTCCGAGACATCTACAGTATTGAACCCAGCCGTCCTCGCTGTAATCGATTGAAACAATGCACCCAGTACCCCCGGATTTCCACCAGGGTTATTCCCGCCTGCGTAGCGCTCAAACAAGAGAATAGCCAGTGTCCCCAAAATTATAAGGCCGCCACTTACGCTAAGAACGATCTTGGTTTGCAGCTGCATCCTCTTCGGCGCTTCCCTCGAAAACCGATACTCTTTATTGAATCGCCCCTTGAAAAACCGCTTTACCTTCTCAGTTGCAATACTAAACAAATCGTAATGTACACCAAAGCCCAATCCCCCTAAAATTATCAGAGGAGCCATCACCAAATACACCTGCCAACTCCTATTGTAGCCGACCATACTATTGTTGAACAAACTAAAGCCGGCATTACAAAAAGCGCTGATTGAATGAAAGATACTGCAAAACCACTGCTCCCGTAGATTGCCAACTCGCTCCGGCACATCATCCCACATCCCGAACATACTGACAGCACCGACCGCCTCGATAAGTAACGTCCCAACAAAAATAAAAGCTATGATACGGCTTATTCGTCCAAGCGTGCGTGCGCTTAGTAAATCCTGCATCGCCACCGATTCACGCAAGCTCAACGCCTGTCCTAACAGCAGGGCAAATACCGCCCCGAACACCACTATTCCCAAGCCGCCAAGCTGTATAAGTGATAGAATTATCAACTTCCCCATCAAACTAAAGTCTTCGCCTGTATTCTTTACGATAAGGCCGGTAACGCAAGTGGCACTGGTGGCTGTGAATAAAGCATCAACAAAGCTCATTTTTTCAGTATCAGGAGCGGACGACCTCGGCAGCATCAGCAAACCCGCGCCGGAAATTATCAAAACCAGAAAACTTGCGATAAGTGTCCGCGTTGGACTCCTGCCCGATGCTGCCAGATTTACGCTTGTCCTGCAAAGCTTGGTGACTACCTGTAAGACAAGATAAATACCCACTGCAAAATGCCGAAGTGTTTCAGGGTCATCTCTATAAAACCAACGGCCTGCTCCGAGCACAGCAATACCAAGTGCAAGTAAAAACGGAACTTCAAACCAGTTTCCCCGCCAGAATTCCCCCATCGAAACCGCATTGGAGAGCCGAATTATTTTCTCAACTATGAAGACGCAAAGCAAAGCAACCTGAACGGCATATAAAATCCGCGCCGGTAGCAGGGGCTCATCAAAGCCGAACAGCATAACAAAAGACGCCGCCACCACCGCCGCAGTCAAGGCGTTAACGCCGATTAAAACTTTCTCCAGCCGCTTGTTTTTATAATGTATCTGCATAGTAATAGCGTAAAACGTAAAGCGAAAAATGTAAAACCAAAACTTAAAATTTAAAACCAAACCAAAATGAAAAAGTTTTGAGTTTTAACTTATGATTTTCAGCTTTCAGCTTTTAATTTTTATGCGACATCCGCTAATCCGAGCGAATCGCCGAACTTAGCCAGCAGCGCCTGGCGAATATTTTTGTGCTGTGGGCTTGTTAACATCGGGTCTTGCGAGACCAGCTCGAATGCGTTTTTCCTTGCCATAACCAGCAGCTCGTAATCATCTATGATATTTGCGATTTTCAAATCGGGCAGGCCGTGCTGCCGTGTGCTAAACAGTTCTCCCGGCCCACGTAACCGTAAATCATGCTCAGCTATCTCAAACCCGTCATTGCTCCTGGTCATTATTTCGAGTCTGCCCTTTGCTACCTCGCTTTCGGTCTCTGCAAACAAAAGACAGTACGATTTAGCTTCTCCCCTTCCGATACGCCCTCTCAACTGATGCAATTGTGCCAGCCCGAATCTGTCCGCTCCCTCTATAACCATTATCGTTGCGTTCGGCACATCCACGCCCACCTCTACCACCACAGTAGAAACCAACACATCAATTTTGCCTCTGCGAAATTCCGACATAATTTTCTGCTTCTTTTCAGATGGCATCCGGCCGTGCAGAAGCTCAACAGTAAATTCCGGAAAAACTTCTGTAGAGAAATTCTTCCATTCATCAGTTGCTGCCTTGATATCGTCGCTTTCCTCAAGCGTAGTTATCCGCGGATACACAAAATACGCCTGTTTCTTCGCCTTTAGACGCTCGCGGATAAACTGGTATGCTTTTTGCCGGTTGTGTCGGCCGACCCAGCGAGTAATAACAGTGCCTCTGCCCGGCGGCGAATGCCTGATAATAGAAACATCCAAATCGCCGAAAGCGGTCATCGCCAGCGTCCGGGGGATAGGCGTAGCCGTCATAACAAGACAATGCGGGGTGGTTTGCTTTCGCAGTTGTGCCCTCTGTGCAACTCCAAATTTATGCTGCTCATCAATCACAACCAGGCCGAGCTTTTGAAATTCTATATCTTTCTGCAACAATGCCACCGTCCCGACGACAATATCCATCGCTCCGCGTCCTATCTGGTCCAAAAGCTTTGTCCTCTTTTTACCGGTCAATCCCCCTGTTATCAAAACCCTTCTTACTTTGCTGTTCTTCAAATATCTTTCGATACTCAAAAAATGCTGAGCGGCCAAAATCTCTGTAGGTGCCATAATGGCCACTTGCGTTCTGTTGGCAACTGCCAGCAAAGCCGCATAAAGTGCCACGACCGTTTTGCCCGACCCAACGTCACCCTGCAACAGCCGATTCATCGGCTCAGGTTTTGCCATATCCGCAGCAATTTCGGCTATTGCACCGTCCTGGTCTTCGGTGAGCAAAAACGGAAAACGCTTTCTAATTCGAGAGTCGATTTCGTCAGTGCAACGGCACGGAGCCGCCGTTGAAAAATGCTGCATCCGAAACCGGCGAAGCGCCAATCCCAACTGCATCAAAAATAACTCATCATACTTTAATCTGCGTTTTGCCCGGGCCAGTTTTTTTTCGTCCGGCGGCAAATGTATCCAGGCAAACGCATCTTTTCTGCTGACCAGATTCGCTTTCGCCAGAAAGCTCTTATCATAAAACTCCGGTACAAGCTCATCAACTGCGTCACGCACACGTCCGATTATCTTTTTGATTTGTCTGCTGGATAGTTTGCTGCAAGCAGGATAAACACCGCCGCTGAAATACTCATCTGGCTCCGGACTTCTCTCGTCGAGCACCAAAAATTTCGGATTGGTCATCTGCGACTGATGCTTATATAAAGCGGTCTTTCCCGTGGCCATTATTACCTGGCCTGGTTTTAATTGGTCGCGAAGAAACCCGCCGTGAAACCATATAATCCTGCACACTTCTGTATCATCGCTGATTATAGCTTCAAATATCGGCTGCCTGTGATAGCTCTGGTAGTCTGTTGACTCGACCATACCGACAATGGTGGCTGTCCGTCCGGGCCGCATTTGATTTATCTTTACCGGCTCTGGCGAAAAATTCCAGTCCCGCGGAAAATACTCCAACAAATCCCCCACCGTCTCGACCCCCAACTGCGCAAAGGTCCTGGCTCTGGCCGGCCCAACACCTTTGAGATATTGAACCGGCATCGAAAGACTCAGTTTACTTCGTGATTTTTCTTTTAGAACCTGGGGCATTGAAAATTAATCTTTGTCTTTTTCCTTATCGCTTTGTTTCATGAATCCTTTTGCTACATAAACGCCGATATACAAAAGTGCATAAAAGACCACCATGTTGGCCGCTGTAACCAACACTCCTACCCCCAGGCTACCTGTGAAAATTGCTGCTATTATCCCGTTCAAAGCCGCTACCCATAATATTCCTATCCCGATTCTGCGAAAGCCCTCTTCGAAATTCATCATTTCTATTTCTCCTCGAAACCATACTCACCGAGCAGTTTAACAAACCGACAATCACAGATTGCTCTTTCGACAATCTTACCTGCCTTTTTTTCGCAGACGACCAGCCCCTGCACTCCTGATAAGCCAACCGGAGCGACTATAAAGCCACCCTCGGCAAGCTGCTCTACCAGAGGCAGCGGCATCTTAGGCACCGCTGCGGTTATCATAATCCTGTCAAAGCAAGGTTCCCATTTTGCCATACGTTGGGAAATGAGGTCCCACCTTTGCCGGGGCCAGCCGCAACTGCCGTCACCAATATAGAATTCAACATTGCTAACGCCCAATCTGCCCAGAACCGCCTGAGCCGATTCTGACAACTGGCCAAATCTTTCTATCGTATAGACTTTTTTTACCAGCTTACTCAGGACAGCAGTCTGATATCCGCTGCCCGTTCCAACCTCCAGAACCTCGCAATCGCGATTGACCCGCAGCTCCTGAGTCATCAGGGCAACAATATACGGCTGAGAAATAGTTTGGCCCATCCCGATAGGCAGCGGGCCGTCAGCATAGGCCTGCGACTGATATGTCTCCGGCACAAACTCTTCCCGCTGAATCTCACCCATCACTCTTAACACGTCCGGATTCGTTATATCCCGCCCCATCAGGTCTCCTCTGACCATCTGCTGGCGAGCTCTGGCAAATCTATCTTTGTCCTGCTGGCTGTGCATAGCTTTAATAATCGTCTTTTAACGGCGGTTTTGCAAACCAAATTTTTCACCCGGATTAAGTTCATTGCTATTACGCCGCGAAATGGTAAAATGCCAGCTTGCCCCATTAAATAAATGAATTTCAAAGAATTTTTAAGGAGACCCAAAAAATGAAGGCCAAAAAGTTTCTTTTCTACCTGTTAGCCGTCCTCTTAGGCGGCTGCGTTCTCTCACTTCATCCGCTCTATACGGAAAAAGACCTCATATTCGAAGAGAAGCTGTTAGGCACCTGGGCTAAAAATGATTCCAAAGAAACCTGGCAATTCAAACAAGTTAACGGCGATAAGTATTACAAAATGATTTACACCGATGAAAAAGGCAAAAAGGGCCCTTTTGATGCCGGCCTGGGAAAACTAAATAATATGATGTTTCTTAATATTTTTCCGCAAGAGCCCAAATTAAAGGCAAATGACTTCTATAAATTTCATATTTTACGGGTCCATTCATTTATAAAGATCGAACAGATTGAGCCGACACTCAAAATGCGAATTATGAATCCTGAAAAAATGAAAGAGATGCTGGAAAACGACCCCAACCTGATAAAATACGAGATTGTCCAGGACCGCCTTGTACTGACCGCTTCAACAGAGGAACTGCAGAAATTTATGAAGGCCCACGCAAACGACGAAGGGCTGTTTGGTGAGCCAAGCGAACTCAAACGGGTGGAAGCCAAAGACGCAAATGACCCGAATGCTATTGACCCTAATCGACCAGATCCAAACAGTACAGAACCCAACGAGAACTAACAGAGCAAAGCTAAATGCCGATTAACCTGGACTTACCCAAAAAGGCAGGGCTTTTTGTAACCGGCACCGATGTCGGTGCAGGCAAAACATTAATAGCCGGCGCCATCGCTAAAATTTTAACCGATAATGGCCAGAAAGTCGGCGTATTCAAACCGATTGCCACCGGCTGCAAACGCAGTTGGGAGGGCTTGAAAAGCGACGATACCGAGGTCCTCTCCTATTGTGCAAACAGCGAGCGGCCCCATTCCACAATAACTCCCGTCAGTTACCTCGCCGCCGCATCGCCTATTGTAAGCGCCGCTCGTGAAGGAAATCCTATAGATTTTGACAGAATCGCAGCCGCTTATAAACAAATATGCGAAAACAATGACATAATTATTGTCGAAGGCATCGGCGGAGTGCGCGTGCCTTTAACAATGGAATTTGACCTCCTGGATTTGGCGGCCGAATTCGCTCTGCCTGTAGTGATAGTTGCCCGCCTGAATCCGGGAACGGTAAACCACACACTTATGACGATTGACTGCATCCGGGCTACGGAGCTGAAAATCGCCGGTGTAGTTATTAACGGCTACGATGCCACCGAAACAACAGTCGCTGAAGACACCGCCCCGCAGGTAATAAGCCAATTCGGCGGTGTAAACATACTTTCAGTCGTGCCTTTCGATGAAACCGTCGACATCGAAGAACCGAACCCGGGAGAATTTATTGTCGGGTCCTTGATGGACTGCGATTGGTCAAAATTAGCACACGGGTAAATCGTGAATCGTGCCCCCCGACGCGGGCCACGAAAATTGCTCCTTTCCAAAAATCAGAAATTCAGGTATCATAATTAAAACTAAAAATGCTTTGCAGAAAACATCAGGCCAGAGACCGTCATTGCGAGCGGAGCGAAGCAATCTCAAACTCGACGATGGCTTTTGCTGACTATCACGCAAGAGATTGCCACGGCCCTTCGGGCCTCGCAATGACATTTTGCAAAGTTTTCTACAGAGCAAACTTAAAACGAAAAACGTAAAACTGCGGAATTCGAAAGTTTTACGCTTTTCGCTATTGTGCAGGAAGTTTTATGCCGGATTTTAGACGCTATCTGGTAAATATCGACTCTATCTCAACGCATCAGCTCTTTACCGATTGCCTGATTATCGGAGCCGGCATCGCAGGTCTTCGTGCCGCTATCGAAGCGGCCGAGCACTGCAACATCATCATCGTCTGCAAGGGCAGCCTGGAAGATAGTAACACCTGGAAAGCCCAGGGCGGAATTGCCTCGGTCCTTGACAAAACAGACACCTTTGAATCACACATAACCGATACGCTTAACACCGGCTGCGGACTATGTGACCAAGGCATAGTCGAGTTGGCCGTTCGGCAGGGACCGGAACTGATGGAGCAATTGCTTGGCTGGGGCACTGAGTTTGACCAAATCGACGGCCATATCGCCACTACCCTCGAAGGGGGCCACACGCACCCTCGCGTTGCTCACGCCCACGGCGATGAAACGGGTCGGATAATCGCCGAAGCCCTGATAAAAAAAGTCAGGCAAAATCCGAATATAAAGATAGTAGAAAACTTTTACACCATCGATTTGCTCACCAACGACGACAACGAGTGCATAGGAATAATCGGCCACGACAAGCACAGGGGGCCACAGATAATTTGGGCTGCAAACACAATCCTGGCAACCGGAGGAGCAGGCCAACTCTATCGCGAAACCACCAACCCTGAAGTCGCAACCGGCGATGGCATTGCTATGGCTTACCGGGCCGGGGCCGTATTGCAGGATTTGGAGTTCCTGCAGTTCCACCCAACAACACTCTATGTCGCAGGGGCCTCGCGGGCCTTAATCACCGAAACACTCCGTGGAGAAGGTGCTGTGCTCCTGGATAACAAAGGCCGGCGTTTTATGAAGGAATACCACGAATCCGCTGAGCTTGCACCGCGTGACATTGTCAGCCGAGCCATCCTGGCCCAAATGCTAAAAACGAAAACAACCCATGTCTTTTTAGACGTTCGTCACTTCGATAAAGAATATTTTGCAAAAAGATTCCCGCATATTTTCGAGTTGTGTGAAAGCTTCGACATAGACGTCAGCCGGGACTTGATTCCTGTGCGACCCAGCGCACACTATATGATTGGCGGCGTTAAGACCGACACCTCGGCCAGGACAAACATCGAAAATCTTTACGCCTGCGGCGAAGTAGCTTCCACTGGTCTGCACGGCGCAAATCGGCTCGGCAGCAACTCGCTGCTCGAAGGGCTGGTATTCGGCAAAACAGCCGGACAATTTGTTATCCAGTACAAAAAATCAGGTGCCGCTCATATCAAACACCCCCTAATAAAATATCAAATCCCGCATTCAGACCGCAGTCTTTTGGATACCGCTGACGTCAGAAACTCACTTCGAGCTGTTATGTGGCGAAACGTGGGCATCACTCGAAAGGCCCGGCCACTGGCAGAGACCCAGGAGATTATCAGATTCTGGCAGCGGTATGTGATGGACAAAGTCTTTGATGGACCGGCGGGCTGGGAATGCCAGAATATGCTCACCGTTTGTCTGCTGATGGCGCAGTCCGCCCAGATGCGGCAGGAGAGTCGAGGCGTCCACTTCAGAAGCGATTTCCCCGACACCGACGACGAGCACTTCAAGAAACATATCGAAATCACACGGGAAAAGTAGAAAATAAAACGAACTTTTGTTATAATGGCTTGTAGCTGATAATAAAATAGTCAATTGAAAAGAGTGGGTCGGGCGGTCGCTGGCGTTAAAAACGCTGGAGGAAAGTCCGAGCAGGACAGGGCGCGGTGGTGGCTAACGGCCACCGGGGACCGGTTCCCATTTTTGCGATTTATTGCAAAACCGGATCCGGGCAATCCCAGGGAAAGTGCCACAGAAAATACACAGCCGATGGCCCCGATTCGTCGGGACACAGGCAACGGTGAAATGGTGCGGTAAGAGCGCACCGCGGTGCCGGTGACGGCGCCGGCAGGGCAAACCCCACCGCCTGCAAGACCAAGCAGCTGGTAATAGTTATACTCGGCCCGAGTATGAACGGCTTGCCGTTCAGCCAGCGGGTAGGTCGCTTCCCAATATATCGGGAGAGCCAACTGGCAACAGTTGGTCAAGATAAATGGCCGTCGCCCGTCAGAAGTGGCGGGATACAGAACTCGGCTTACAGACCCACTCTTTTAGTTGATTATTTTAACAACAAAAATGTAAAACGCGTTTGCAATCGGCTCACATCTATTCTGCATTTTCCTCTACACTTTGCTGCGGTTCTTGTTGTTTTTCGAAGTTCTTCACAAGTGCGCCTAACCTCATTTTGACCGTGACAATATCATCCTCGACGAGCATTTGAATCTTGCCCCTGCCAAGATTAATGTGGCTAAAATCGACGCCGGCCGGCTCACTCAGTCTTGTCGCCAGCACAGGCGAGGAGTCCAATTTAACCAAAACAGTCTCCAGTGCCTGATTGATAAGCATCCCGCCGGTGTCAAGCATTTTATTGTCCGAGCTGACTTCGTCTATGTCCCTGCGGACGTTCGCCAAGACCTGTTTTAGTATTGCGATTCGCCGTGCGTTCTCATCTGTGTAGGGTTTCTCAAGTACCTCACTTTCCAATACCATTTCACAGTCAAAGCGGAGGTGCTTCCTGGGCTCTTCCAAAATATTGGGTCTGTCATCTACAATAAAGAGGTACTTGCGCTTTGCCGCAGGCTCGTTCTCGTCGAAAGCAACCATATTGAACCACATCTTGTGGCCTTTTTTCTTCTGTCCCGACACAGCGACAACGCTCGTGCTCCGGCTAAGCAGCTCCAATTCGTGTTTATGAATCGCAGTAAGTACATCAGCGGAGCTACTTTCCTTTAGCTTTGTACGGTGGTAGCGCTGCGAAAGCTGCTCATCATAGGGAGGCCCTTCAGGCTGAAAAAACTCCAAAACAGAACAGCCGTACAAACCTAAGACAACTAAAAGCTGAAAAGTAAAAGCTAAAAACCATAATTCAAAACTCGAAATTTTACATTTTAGATTTTGGTTTTGCATTCTTCGCTCTCCGTTTTACACTTCTTTGGAATCGATCCACTTCATCATCTTGCGCAATTCTCTTCCAACTGTTTCCAGTTGGCAGTCGTGGTCTTTTTCGTATAGCTCTTTAAACTTTTTCAAGCCACTCCTGTACTCGTTTACCCATTCTTCAGCGAATTCGCCGGACGTAACCTCCGATAGTATCTTTTTCATTTCCGCTCTGGTTTGCTCGGTGATAATCCTCGACCCACGAGTCAGGTCGCCGTACTCAGCGGTGTTGGATATGCTGTATCTCATATAGCTCATTCCGCCCAGATACATAAGGTCAACTATCAGTTTCACCTCGTGCATACATTCAAAATAGGCGATTTCAGGCTGATATCCCGCTTCCACCAGCGTCTGGAAGCCGGCCTTGATAAGTGCCGTTAGACCGCCGCAGAGAATGCACTGCTCACCAAACAGGTCCGTTTCGGTCTCTTCCTTGTATGTCGTTTCGATAACACCTGCTCGGGCGCCGCCGATTCCGTTTGCCCAGGCAAGGGCAATTTGCTTCGCACCGCCGGTTGCATCCTGCTGGACAGCTACCAAATTCGGCACGCCGCCGCCTTTTTCGAATTCGCTGCGAACCAGATGTCCCGGCCCCTTCGGAGCAATCATCACAACGTTAACATCGTCCGGCGGCACAATATACTTAAAATGAATATTAAAGCCGTGACAAAAACCAAGCGTCTGACCAGCTACTAAATTGGGAGCAATTTGCTGCTTGTAAACTTCTGCCTGAATTTCATCCGGCACGGTTACGATAATCAGCGTCGCACCATCCATAGCTGTTCTTATATCCACCGGCGTAAAGCCGTGCTCCTGTGCGAGTTTAAAGTTGTCCGTCCCTTCCAGCTCAGCCACAGCCACTTCTATGCCGCTATCGCGCAAATTCAAACTGTGCGCATGGCCTTGACTGCCATACCCAACAACCGCAACCTTCTTGCCTTTTAGCGCATCTATCGGGGCATCCTTTTCGTAATAAATTTTTAATGCCATAGCTTTAACTCTCCTTATTTTCTAAATGAAGACTATTATTTTATACCCTTCTCGCCCCTAAAAGCGAACTTTTCACATTATATTAAAAGCTTTCTGCCAGGCAAGGAATTTATAGGCGTGCGAATCTCGTATTGCGTGTATCGCACGACGAATTCGGTCTATGGCTCTGTTTTTGCCTGCCACGTTAGAAGTTCGCACCGAAAGGGCGGCCCGTCTGTGGCGGGCTAAGGACGACTTGCTTCTAACGGAGCCTGCCGCGGCATTGCGATTGTTCCGGTTCTGGCCACGCTTTTAATACCATAAGGCTTGCAAGCATTTATGAACGCCTCGATCTTGGCTTCAGGCCCGCTGACTTCGGCCATAACGAACTTTGGGCCGATATCCACGACTTCCCCCTTAAACATTTCTATCAGCGATAAGATTTCAGGCCGTTTTTCCGGCGGGGCCGAAATCGCTATAAGCATCAAATCGCGGGCTACCACCGGCTGACCAAAAAAATCCTGAACCTTAACAACAGGAACAACCTTGGCTAATTGTTTTCGAACCTGCTCAACAACCCTGTCATCGCCGATAACAACAATCGTCATCCGGCTCAAGTCCGGGTCCTCGGTTCGGCCAACAACGAGCGAATCAATATTAAACGCCCGGGCGGCAAACATCCCGGCAACATGGGCCAGAACGCCGGGCTTATTTTCAACCAGTGCACTTATTATATGCTTCATTTTTCATACCACTTTCTAAGCTCAAATCAGATTAACCTTTCCAATATATCAAGCCCGTCCATCTCACTTAGACTTTTGCCGGCCGCAACCATCGGCCAGACATTTTCTTCCCGCTCGATTCTAAAGTCAACAACGCAGGGCTGCTTTTCAGCCAGCATCGCCTTGACGGCCTTGGTAACATCAGCTTTCTTATCAACAGTTATCCCGACCGCCCCAAGAGCACGCGCCACGGTTGCATAATCAGGATTGGACAGGTAACTCTTGGAATAACGCTTATTATAGAAAAGCTCCTGCCACTGCCGAACCATTCCCATATATCCGTTGTTCAAAATACAAACCTTTATTGGCAGCTTGTTCTCAACCGCGGTGCGAAGCTCCGTCATAGTCATATTAAAACTATGGTCACCGTCAATATCAATAACGGTTTCTGTCGGTCTGGCTACCTGAGCACCTATGGCAGCCGGCAGACCATAGCCCATTGTCCCGAGTCCGCCGGAGCTTATAAGCTGCCTGGGCCTGCTGAATCGATAAAACTGAGCAGCCCACATCTGATTTTGCCCGACACCGGTAGTTATAATCGCGCCGCCTCCGGTTTGACGACAAATTTCCTCAACGACATACTGCGGCTTAATCGCCGATGAATTCCTGTCATAATTAAATGGAAACTTAGCTTTCCAATCGGCAATTTTCTTAAACCACCGCTTTCTCTCGCGGAATTCTATTTCCTTAACCAATTCAGCTAATATAACTTTCGCA
>JAUVYQ010000301.1 GCA_030603035.1 Phycisphaerae bacterium
AGCATCATACGACGAACCTGACTGAGGAGAAGGACCATGGAAAGCGACCCGGTAAGAGAAGTCCAAGCCCCCCCCCCTCTCAGAGAGGATACCACATCAGCTGCGAGGTCGCAAGGAAAAACTTTAGTAAATAATACCATAATAGAAAAACACCCACATTTCGAGTTTTTTCCACATTGTGCAGAGTTCCATCCTGTCATCCCAAATTATGCTGGCAAGTCCAACAACCGCCGCGGTCGCGGTAAGATCACCCACTTCTCTAAAAGGGCAAGATTCCGCCTTTTTCACTTACTCGCAAAGATAGACGACGACCTCAAATTCAAGCCGATTTTTTGTACTCTCACGTATCACTACGGCCATGAAAACTCAAAAATCAGTACCAAATCCCAGCTACATCATTTTTTAACTCGACTTCGTCAACTTGACCAAAAAGTTCAACTTTTCTGGCGGATCGAATCTCAAAAAAGAGGAGCCCCCCACTATCATCTCATAATCTTTCCTGCGACAGATTTTCACTCCGGTAAAGAGGACGCCTATGCAATTGCCATAAGTCGCATATGGCACGAAATCGCCGACCCCAAATCATATCGCCATGAGCAGTACGGCTGTAAAATCATCAATATAAATAGCTACTCCCAGGCATGCTCCTACATGTCTAAATATATAGCTAAACAACAAGATATCAACTCTGAATTTATCGAGGGCAAGCACTGGGGATGTTCAAGGAACCTTCCCATATTGAGGCTCGCTCACATGCAAATGAACGATCGAATGATCAGGGCATTTGTTGAAAAAATAAGACAGTGGCTTATGGCAAACGGCAAGGAGAATTATGCCGATCCCAGGTATCTTAATCACTATACCAATTTCACTGTTTTTATTGATGTTGATGTCATGGAGCGGCTGTACAACGAAGTTTGCGTAGGTTCGTACCGATGACAGTTTTATCACAGTGTATACATGTCTCCGATCCCGTTTTACATCCTCGTTCTTTTACCGTTGTATCTATTCATAGCATCGGCGCTCGCCTCGCTTTTCGCTCGGCGCTTCCACTCCCCTCGGTGGTACTGTCGTCGAGCATTTCGAGCCCCCCGGTCCGCGGTTTGATCACCGGGGGGCCGTGCTGCCCGGACGTCTTCGGCGGAGGGGCGCGCGCTCGGTATAATTATAAAAAGATTCCGCCTCCGTCGCCGGGCTCAGCCTTGCCGGTAAGTCCAGCCCCGCCCCAAACATATTCACAACATTTTTATGCATGTTCCTTATGTAAATCATTATTCCATCCAATCTTGTCCGCCTCCTTTTGCGGACCCTAAATTTTATCATTTACTCCATATTACTAAACTTCCGGGATCCTTTCAATTTCACTGTTCTTTCCAGCACAATTCCATTATATTCATCACCATGACTTCTATCGTACCATGTATCTTCATGGCTGTCCTGGGTGCCATCATTGCCTTCATTGAGCCGAACAGGTAGCTCACCGCTCCCTTGCAACACTCACTTCCGGCGACATTCTCGCAGGGTTGGCCGGTCTGTTAGCCCTGCGATCACCCGCCGTCAGTTCAACGCCCATCCGAAGCCCCGGTGACACGCCCATGGACCCACCCCGATTCCCCCACGTCCATTATAACAGGTCATCTCTCACCATCCAGGACATGCACCGCCACCGGATGCTCTTGAATTACCTTCTACTGCTTTATACTAATGCCGGCATCACCGACGAGATCTCACCAGTGAGCAGAAGCATCCTCGACAACCTACCTCATCTGTCTTTTGTGCCGGC
>JAUVYQ010000280.1 GCA_030603035.1 Phycisphaerae bacterium
TTTCGCCCAGGGTGGACGAACCCGGCCTGGGCAATAATAAAGTGCCTGTGTTTTCAAAATGACGTGCAATGTCACTCTCTCTCTGTGTTTTTTCGGCGTTACCCTGCAGCGCAGATCGCTTTTTATGATCCAAATCAGCTCAAAGCGCCGATTCCTTGATTCCAGCTTAAAAATGACGATGTGACATTCTTCGATTTAAATCGATTTAAAGTTGCCCTGGTTTTCTTGTAACGCCACGTCACGCTGTTTGATGGTGTTTCTTGATTGTGTCTGCGTCCTCGATGCTGGCTATGTCCTCGATGCCGGCCACGTCCTCGATGCCGGCGATGCCGGCCACGTCCTCGATGCCGGCTGAGATTTTTGGCTTGACGAAAAAATGAGCTGTTGTGATATTGTCCGGTGCTGGACGGTACTGCCTGATAATTGATTGTTCGGTGTTGGACGGTTCTGGGTAGTGCTGCCTGAACCTGATTTTTCGGTGTTGGCTTGTGCTGGCTTGTATTGGCTGATGCTGGTAATTTGAGATGTTTGTTTGGAAAGGAAATTTCTTATGAAAAAACCCATTGTTCGACAATTGAAGAAAGTGAAGGGGAGTAAAGGGCTGGTTGTTTGTGTCCCCCCTGAGATTAGTGATGCAATCGGTTCAACTGAGGGAGACAATTTGTTGTTTGGGGATAATCCGGATTCTGGGATCGTTGAATTAAGCAAATTCGTTGAATCTCCTAATCAACAAAATCAACAAAAAGATGAGACTCACGAAAACAGCGAAAGCAAATCGAACGAAAACAAGTCAAGAGTCGATTTGGATGACGAAAAGGGACAGAGCCAACAAGCCGGGGTGTCGAATTTCGAGTTTTGTACGAGCTGCGGTTCGGATGATATTCAAGTCACCGGAAATCAGTTCTACTGTGGCGATTGCGATGTCACTTATGAGGTGACACCGAGAGGCACTAAGGTTGTCTCGACAAATCCTGTGCCTACTGACCTTGAGAATCGGGTCGAACAGCTTGAGAATGACGTGGACGAATTAAGCGCCAACTCCGACAAAGATAAAAACTCCGGTGTTTTGTTTAGTCTTTTCGGAATTGATTTTGGGTTTGTGATCGAAGATGAAGACGAAGACGATGAAGACTTAGTGCCGGTCGGAGCTGGAGAAAATCCAGACGCAGACGCAGACGCAGACGCAGACGAAGAAACAGAGCCAGACGGTTTTATATCGTGGTGAAATCCGAATCCGCTTGTAAAGCAGGATCAATCGTCTCGTAGGATTCGTATATGGCTGCACATCTTAGCCCAGGAACGAAGAACAGTGGGATAAAGGTGGCTTTGTGCTTAAATCGCCAAGATCGTGCTTTGTAGCGAGTCCAACCTGGCTTTGTAGTGAGGTTAACCAATGCCGTATTTTAGAGAACACATTAACCGAATTATCGAACTTGCCAATCAATCTCTGGTCCACGTTCAGAGCGAAGATTACGACACAGCCCTCGATGACCTTTTGAAGATCGGTAAAAGCACCAACGAAGCTATCCATCAGGTTTCTGATCTTAAGCTTACAATTCACCAGGGCAAGGATCCTGCCAAGAGGCTCGAAGGATGAACGAAACAGAGTATCAAAGGAGAATATCGTGTCGAATTTTGCAGAGCAAATGAAAAAAATCAGGGAACTTGCTGTGGAAGTGATCGAGTTTGTCGATGCCAGGGAATACGAGAAGGCACACAGCGCCCTCGATGAGATCGAAATCAAATGTTGTCGTCCAGTCCACCGGCATATTGGTAAACTTGAACTTGTCGGTCGTGTTCTGCCCAGTCCTGATGCAGGGAGAACATCGTGAGGAAGATCAGACTGAGCCTGTTGTTTTTGTCGGGGGTTGTGTATAGAATCCATGTGATCATAATACAGAGCGTTTTCTTTTACTGTTTGACGGGTAAATGGAAGTGGGCAATATCAACGTCACTGGCTTGGAATTTCGTTAACACCTGT
>JAUVYQ010000377.1 GCA_030603035.1 Phycisphaerae bacterium
CGGCCGCATACTCTTGCAGGATCCCTACAATCTGCTCTTCGGTGAAACGTGATTTGCGCATCGTCTGTTCTCCTTGTTCTGACGAACGTTACAAGAACAAACTCTCCTTTTGAATGGCCCAGTTTATTGGGGGCAGGTCACGATCAAACTCTTCGTATCGGCGATATCTGCAAGCTTAGTTGGAAGTGTTGCAAATGCAGCTTGTGTGGAAACAGGGCCTGGGACAAATGTTTTCATTTGCTCGGGTCAAACAATCGCGGCAGAGCGCACTTTGTGGTTGCCGCCAAGCGCTAACAAGGTGGTTACGACCGCCCCAGGATTTGGGATCGATCTGGCGGCATCAGGTATTTTTTCTTTATTGGAGATCGTGGGTAACGGACAATTTTTTTACATAGATAACAACGCCAGTGTTCTCGATGCTTCTGCGGGGACATTCAGTAGCGAAAGTGCTTTATTGATATCGGTCTCGGGTTCTGTTTCTTCGGCTGACTTACTGTTTATCAGATCCAACGGCGATTTCTTTGCAAACAATGCGCGCACAGTGGTGATCCAAGGCTCTGGTGGCCTTCCTGAGTTGGGTTTCTTCGACATTGAATTTTCTGGAAGCATTTTTTCTCAAGAACAAGTTGCTCTCAACGGTTTCACTGGTGGGCGCGGCGCAATTTATACCGTCAACAATGCGCAAGGTGGGCAGGGCGGCATTTTTGTAAACATGGGTTCAAACAGCGCTACCGAAGCAACGGTCAGAGGAGATTTGACAATCAACACGACAGGGATTGTCGGGGGGTATTCCAACATTTTCAACAATCCCAGCTATGGAATTGCGGTTGGTGTTAACGGAGATTTGCAAAACACTACAAATATCGGCGTGGAAGCCGGGCGTGCGGTGAATATCAATATCGCGGATACCTCTATTGTGGAGGGCGGTGCGGCCGCGATCAGATTTAGCGCAGGAACTGTGAATAATGATAATCCTGCGATTATCAGAAATGATGGTATCATTCGCAACATATCACTCGCCTCTGACGCTCTAGTGTTCCGAGTCTGACACTTCTTACCTGTTCCCTCTGATTGCATCCAGCGTGTCTAGTGCGCGGCGTTCTCGGGTGAGGATGTCCTCTGCTGTCTTTGCCCACTTGAAGGGCTTTGGCTTCTCGTTGTGCTGCGC
>JAUVYQ010000315.1 GCA_030603035.1 Phycisphaerae bacterium
CTGGAGCAAGCTTATATGCGTGACGATCTGATCAAAGAACGTGCCCCCTTGATGCAGGACTGGGCAGACTTCGTGACCCAAAAACAAATGCCACGCTCAGCGCTGGATCGGTTGGAGCGCGCACCTTAAAGCTCTACCCAATCTGTGTCTGTCAATGAATTCTCATAGTGAAGTCAGGCGCTAAAAACAACGGCGGTGACGCTGGGAAGGGGGAAGCGTCACCGCCTTATTTTGCAAAGCTCAGGGAGGAGAAGAAAGAGCCTTTTCGTAAACATAAACATCAGGTGATATTGAGATGAATTGCTCTCAAGAAGATTTGCCGCATCGTAGCAGAAAACAGACCAGAATGCTTAAATCACAGGCATGCAGTGACGGGCCTCCTGAGCCATGCGAACCAGCTTTCGGGTAGTGCAGCTCGATCAGTGTCAATAATGTCCCGAAGGAACCATACCAACCTGACTATAGCCGCGCAAAAGCGTCGATCGGATCGGGTTTTGAGTTTTTGGTGCCCGAGCAGGGGCCTTGCTCGAGAACCCACCCAAATAAACTGGGAAAAGCCAATTAACAGAGGATGTGGATGCCCATGATTCTATCTGTCAGGTTTTTTGACCGCAGATGCGGCCCAATTATCTCATGCTCTGACATCCTCTACTTCATAAAATGCCAAATCCCGTGGGTAAGGTGAACTCACTATTAATGTGTTACTGTTTTACCACTCCCAACTATAAAAGTGAGCTTATCTGAATAGTTGAATTTGTAAAGTATAGCTTTCAAAAATCCTCTTCAGTATGCAAAATGTATGCAGAAGAAGGAAATCCCTAATGTCAGACCTCTTTAATACTGTGCTCTCTCGGAAAATGTTACGTGGTGGTCGCATTGCCAAAACCTCATGTGGAATCGTAAGCTTCGCCCCGGTTATCGCATTCGGCAGCATCGTCCTTGCATCTGGGAATGCGAAAGCGGCCGATGAATGCGGCGCGCCCATTGGTGGTGTTGTTAATTGCGCATCCTATAACGGCCCTGGGCCGATAAGCTACATTAATGTCGAGGGTCTGGATTTGATCCTCGGAAACTCGGATCTGACCTCCGAGAACACAACCAACAGCGTAACTGGGGCTGTCTTCGTTACAGGTGCTGTCGGATCATCGGGCGATATCGTGATAAATGCGGATCTGTTTGATGATATTTCCAATACTGCACCGTCCTACGGCGGCGCCGTTCTGGGCGGGGCTATTTTGGCAATTCAGAATGGAGAGGGGAACGCGCGGATCGTCATGGGAGAAAATTCCGGTTTGGTGAGAACCACCGGAACCAATAGCCATGGTGTTTATGCCGTTCAAACAGCCACTGGATTGGGTGATGCAACTGTCGTTTTGAATGGCGGCGAAATCACCACAGCCGGACGCGCTCGCGCGCTTTTTTCGCGGATTCAGAACCTAGAATCAGAAGCGACCTCAACCGCAATTATGACTGGTGGGAAAATTGTCACCTCAACAGCAATATCTGATTGACCTGCCCCCAATAAACTGGGCCATTCAAAAGGAGAGTTTGTTCTTGTAACGTTCGTCAGAACAAGGAGAACAGACGATGCGCAAATCACGTTTCACCGAAGAGCAGATTGTAGGGATCCTGCAAGAGTATGCGGCCG
>JAUVYQ010000261.1 GCA_030603035.1 Phycisphaerae bacterium
GCGGACGCATAGCTGGATGAACCGCTTCCGCCGCATCCTGACGCGGTGGGAAAAGAAACCTGAGAATTATTTGAGCTTGCTTCATTTTGTCTGTGCTATAATTACGTTCCGTTGTTCAGGGTTATTCGGATAGGCTCTTAGCTAAACCTCAGGTAAAACGGCTTATTATCGCCTCTTATGATAGCATAATTCGCAGAAAAGTCAACCCCAATCCCCGCCGATCCGCTTGTCACTCCAAACACGGCCAAGGAATCCATTATAATAAAGACCCGGCAGGGCAACCCAAAACTATATGTTGATTCAGGAGCTACAGCGAACGCAGCAAAGGAAGGGCGAACCAAATAGCATTGTTTATTATTCGACTGTCGGCAGGTCATCCAGAATCTTTTTGACCTGCTCAGTAAAAACGCTATTGGAATACAAGCTGATAAAGCTCATCAGAGTTGCTCTTGTCTCACGCAGATACTTTTTCTTCTGCTCTTCATTCGATTCATTATGATATAGACCAATCTTCAAACGTGCCAGCTCGTATAATGCCTGCATTCCCCCATCGGTATTCTGAAATTTGTTGTGTAGCTGGGCTAATTTTTCCGCCCGCTGTTGCTCGTCGGCAACAAGTTTCGTTTTGGCCAACAAAACATTGTCACGCAAAGGGTCGTCATCGCCTATTTGCACCAGCAATTCATCGAGATGCCAGGCATAATCGGAGGCGTGCGGGTTTAGCGTAACAAATCTTGCTAAACGTTCAGCCGATGTCGGCTTATCGGTCCGATTCTCCTTCCCTATAAGATTGCGCAACTGATTTAATCTCCTTTGCAATTCTTCTAACTTAGACTTTGTCATTGCCGAATCAGCCGGCGGACGAAACGGGCTAAAAAATGTGTCACTTTGTATTTGTTCTTTCTCGAATAGTTTCAATCGCTCGGCGAGCTTATCTTGGCCCTCACCAAGAAGCTTGTCGGCCTGCTCAAATTCACCCTGACCGGCCCAATGCTTTGCAATGCGCCATCGTGCTTCTAATGATTCCGGACTGTCACCAAATTGTGTGTACAGCCGCTCCCAGATATCCTGCGACCTTTCGTATGGGTAATCACTGTAAAAACGCAATATTTCTTTTTGTCTGAACATATTAATATCCGGGCTGTACTCGCTCAGAAGCGCTTTGTAGTACAGCGCTATCGGCATCCGATGACTTTTGAACCGCCGGTTTATAAATAAGTCGTACTGCTCGAAGAGCCCTTGTTTTCTGGCCTGATATTCCAGCTCCTGGGGCACTGTAAACCACCATGGCCAACGATCGTAACTTAACTCAGTCTGGATTTTCTCTTTCAACGCTGCACGAAGTGGTATTGGCTCAGTAGGGTAAAAGAAACTTGCAATATGTCTTCTGACCGCCACAGAAGGATTTGTAATCATTTCGTCCAGCGCTTCTGTTATGTCGTGCTCCCGAAATTCGATTGTCTCTTCCGGATTATTCTTTGCCACATAGAGATGATAGTCTAATTCATCAAAGCCTATTCTCATTTCAAAAGTCACGAGGGCCAACAAAAGGAAAACAGAGGTAAACGTCCAGACAAGGCCCGGGCGATAACGCGTAAAATGACCTATGCCGAGAACCAATCCCGCTATCCCCAGACCGATAAGCCAGGCGCAAATCCATGGCGTAAAAGAAAACCCCCATGTAATAGGTTCTACCCCCCTTGCACCGCCGAAGTATCCCCAATAAAGAAGCTGCGGTGCCGTGCATAATGCTATCGCAGTGAAGCGGGAACGAAAACGAAGCGGACGACACGCCGCGGCAACGCAACTTATCAAAAGGCAAATCGCAAAGGCCGGCAAATTCGCCAAGAAAAATACTGCCAGTATAAAAAGCAAACTGTACCGGAAGCTCATAAGCTGCGATATCAACACCGGCACAATGCTTAAAATACCCATAAGCAGACCTAAAACAAGAATCTGCCAGGGATATTCAAATATGCTCACGACGGTTCTATCAGACTGGCCCAAATGCCAAAATTCCGGAGTAGTTACGGCGCCAAAGTCGAACGACCAGAATGAGCCGGTCAGTATTTTCGACCAGAAAAGACAGCTTATACCAAAGGCCGCAACAGCAAGCAGCCAGCACCTCTGAACATTTTTATGGCTGTAGTGCAACGTGGGGCCAACAGCCATAAAAGACTTCGAGGCCACTTTGGGCCTCTTATCTATCTGCTTATTATTCATAACCCTACCTTTGAAACTCGATTCTCGATTTGGCTTACGAG
>JAUVYQ010000362.1 GCA_030603035.1 Phycisphaerae bacterium
TTTAGGCAAGTACATGCAGGATATTGGAATTGCTGTTTGGGGAACAACCGTAAAGAAGGAGCAGGGCCTATACCGGGTGTTTTTGGTTGATGATGATGGAAGGGTACATATTGCTGCTATAGCCGCTGCTGTCGACGTGTCGAATAGGTGGGCTAGACAACTTGGAAAAGTTGATCTTCAACGGTTTTTAGGATCGAATATTTCTCTGACTAATCCGATTTTGCAGTCTCAAGTTGTCAGCGGCGCAATAGTAGATCCCCGGGCGGCTTGGGATTTAAACGTTTACGGCGCATTGAAGAATCCGTCTTTTGAGTATGACTTAGCAGCTTGGATTAAGAAGACAGGTTCAGACGCGGAAGTCGTGACCACTGCCCCGTATGTTGGCAATAAATGTTTACGATTAGGAATTGGGAATGGAGGGCTGACGCGGGGCGAGGTGTATCAATGGTTTCATCCGCCTATTGACACAGACCGTTTAATGTTTTCTCCAAACAGGAGAAGGTATGGTTTCAAGAAAACGGTGGGTGACAACTACCTGGAATATTGGCACTTGTATGCTGACGGTTCCACTAGAACACATCATACGACTACCGCGTTTGTTGATACGTGGACTGGACAGCAGATGCTTTTTGACTTAGGTAAACGCCTTGTGTGTTTAGGTTTGAGAGCCAGAGATATTAATGTTGGCGACATTTTTCTTGATGATTTCGTTTTCTTTGCTGAACCTGAAGTCGATGTTTCAGATAGGGCAGCTAGACAGCTTGGCCTAGTGTGGCAGCAAGAGAAAGACCGGGTAATTACACAGTTTGACCCTGCTATTTTTGTTGCAGGAGAAGCGCCTAACGGCGACTTTGAAACCGGTGATTTCCGAGGATGGAGAAAGAATGATCCTACAGACGCTATAACTGTTAGAACCGATGCTGCTCATACAGGGATTTACGGCGTCCGATTTCTTACTAGCACAACGGCGTATCTATGGCAGTTCTATTACCCAGCTATTCCGGTGGATGGTTTGGCAGAATTTAGTCTCATGGTTAAAAGAGCAATTTTGTGGGGAACAATAGAGGTCATAGTCTACTACACTGATGGAACATCATCCACAACCACTTTCCAACCTCCCGGAGTTGACGCTTGGGTTCAACTGCAACCTACAACTGTGGCCGGTAAATATATTGCAGCCGTAAGCATGAGAAATTCTGAAGTAAACGGCGTACTCTGTATGGACGTTTATCGAATGGCT
>JAUVYQ010000008.1 GCA_030603035.1 Phycisphaerae bacterium
GACCCGCAATTTGCACAGCTTTCTTACGCTCTTGCCAAGATTTTTAAGGACACTACCGAAGTTGGTGCAGTCCGGGAATTCCTGACAAGTGCGCTTTGGTCAGGTATTGCCGAGGTCAAACCCAAAGCCGTTTTGGATTATATAGAGCTGTTGTTAAAACTGCGGGCCTACGACGCGGCTTTGAGTGCTATAAACTCTTTTGAGGACAAGTATTGGGCCGACGAGAGAAGCCAAATACTTCGCATCAACGCTTTACTTGGCGCAAGGCAGTTTGACGAGGCTGAAGCAGAATTGGCCAAGGCCGAGCCGGACGATCCGAATACAATTAAACTCAACCTGGCACTGGTGCAGGCCAAGATTGGGCAGATTCAAAGGGTTATAGAACAAAAGCGAATAAAAGAGAGTTCGCCTATAGTTTTCGAGGGCCCGGAGGTGCCGGAAAAAGAGGATGTTGAGCCGGATGCCTCTATGCAGGTAATGACAGATGAGTTGAAGGGCTACTGGACTGTTTGCGCCGGATTGGTGGAAAAACTGCTGCTAATAGAGCCGAATTCCGTCGGAGAAGCTTCTGTCGTTGCTGTTTGCAATAATTACATAGCGCAAGGCCAGATCGAGCAGGCCAGGGGTATAGTTAATAAACTTTTGGGATATTTTCCGGATAATACAACGGTTCTGTTTTACAAACGGGTACTTGCCGAGCCTGCGCCGGACGAGATTTCCCTGCAAAGGCGCAAGGAGATAGAACAGCAGGTTCTATCAGAAGTTAGCGAGCCGATTCGCCGGGCCGTGAAGCTTGGATTATTTTATCACAGGCATGGAGAGCTGGACAAGGCGGCTGAAGAATTCAAAAAGGTATTTTCGTCGTCCGTTGCTCGCGAGGCGTATCGCGAGAAAAAAAATACGCAACGCAATATACGCGATCTGCAATACGGAATTGCTGTGGGCTATCTTTTTGAGATAGCACTTGGGAAGAAAGACTGGGAGCTGGCAGAAGAAATCGTAGAGACGGTACGACGTGAAAATGTCGATAGATGCGGCGGCCAATTTTTTGCTGCCCGTTTTGCTATGGCTAAAGAGGAATATAAAGATGCGCTGGCGAGACTCGAAGAATGTTTGAGGCAAAGGCCGGTCTTTTCCCACGGCTTTATGTTGAGGAGCAATGTCAATGCTATTCTTGGAAATGAGTATTCCTCTATCGAAGATGCCCGAAAAGCCGCATCTTTGAACCCTTTGGATGGAACCATTGCAAAAGTATTGGCGAGTGTGCTGCACCAGCGTAATGAAAAGCTCGGGCTAAATGTATCTTCCGCCCAGGTAATTGAAGTCAGAAAGGCTTGGGACAACGCAATGGCACGGAACCCGAGTGATATAGGGTTACTTAGCAGCTACGCTGAATATATAAGCCTGACGAGCAAGAGGCGAGCATTGGCGATTCGCCAGTATTTGCAAAATATCGCTCCGAGCGTGACGAATGCTGTCCTGCTGGGGAGGCTGGCAACAAGAATGGCTCTTGAGGAAACGGATGCAGAACACAAAAAGGCGTTATTTGCTATTGCAGATTCATCTTTCAAGCAGGCCATTGCTATAGACCCACAAAACAAGGCTGCACTTGATAGCTTTGCGGAATACTATTGGCGCAGCGGTCAAGAAGAAAAAGCAGAAGAGGTGCTGGCGCAAGACCGGAAATTGCTGTGGCGCCATTATTATTTTCGGAGCGGTCGATTTGAGGATGCCATGAGGGTCCTGGAGCAGTTGTACAAAACCGATGCGAAGGACGGTGACGTAGTCAGAGGTCTTTTACTTGTTGCAGAAAGCACTGCTGATAAAAAGGCTGTACAGAGATATTCTGGAGAACTTTTATTGCTCGAAGACAGCGTAGAAAACCATCTTATTCAAATTCAGACTTTTCTTAAGGTCGGTCTTGTCAAAGAAGCTGAGTACAAATTGCAAAGCTTTAGGGAGAGGTATCCGGATGAGGGGCGAGCACTGCTGCTTGAGGCGTGGCTGGCAATGAGACAGGGGCGTCTGAAAGAGGCATTGAAGCTGACAAATCGAAGCTTTCAGAGCAATCAGAACAATGCAGTGGGCTGGCGGGTAAGAGGTGAAGTAAATTTTTTGATGGCGAATTATGATAAAGCAATCGATGACCTTAAAAGGAGCAAGTCATTGTCACCCGAGCTTGATACCCGGATTGCTCTGGCAAAGGCCTATCGCCAGGCGGGCCGAGATGGGGATGCTATAACCGAACTTAAAAGTATGATTGACCGCCCACAAGCTGCTGCGGAAGAGATTCCTGCAGGGCGGGGGCCCAGAGCATTGCTTAAACAGATTTACCTGCAGCGTGGCAAAAAAGAAGCACTAAAAAAATTCTATGACGAGACTCTGCAGAAATTTCCCGATAGTGTCCTGTGGTACAATCGAGCCGGGGCATTTGCTATAGCCGAAGGCGAACTCGACAGGGCAGAGCAATTGTATGGACAGGCCTGGCAGAAAGGTCAGAAGGATAGCGAGAAACGCTATGAAGGGCGTCTGGGACCCCGCGCAGCGGCTTTTGATGGGTATTTGAAGGCACTCGTGTTAAGTGGGAAGTTTGATAAGGTCTTTGAAGAGAGCAGAAAGTACGTTGGCAGTGATTTGGCTCCCATAGCATATTTGCGAATGGCTGAGGCGAAGTTGAAACTTGGCGATAAACCAATCGCCATAGAATATTGCCGAAAAGCCGTTGACAAAGCGGGCACAAATGAGGTTTTTGCGTCTGATATTTCGCGAAGAATGTACTCGCTGCTGGGAGCTGAAGAGGCGTTGAAGTATTGCGAACAAAGACTCAAGGCCAACCCTGATTCGCTTGCTGCCAATTTGACTGTGTTTAATCTGACGAAGATTAGCGGTGAGTACAACAAGGCTTTGGGTTATATTGACAAATGCCTGCAGATAACCGGGCCTGACAGCGGTGCAAGACTTAATTACACGGCGGAAAAAGTGAATGTTTTACACCTGGCCTACGAAAAGACTTCCGATAACAATTACCTCAAGACGGCTATCACAGTGTACGAAAGTTTGTTAGCTGAAATGCCGAATAATATGATTGTCTCTAATAATCTGGCATATATGCTTGCTCTAAATAATGAAAGGCTGGCCGAAGCTCTTCGATACGCCAAACGGGCGCTCGACGCAAGGCCGAATAATCCGGGCTTTCTGGATACTTATGCGTATGTGTTGTATAAAAACGGTAGAAATGCGCAGGCAGCCGAATTTTTGCAGGCCGCCCTACAACAGTATGAGCAGAATAATATCCCCGTACCAGCGGAGGTGTATGAACATTTAGGGCAGATAAAAGAAGAACTTGGAGCAGAAGCTGAAGCCCTTGCTGCTTATAAGCAAGCGCTGGAAGTAGTTCTCAACTCCGCAGATAAGTTGTCGATGGCGGCCAGGCGGCGAATAACCTTGGCTATCGAACGTCTGACGTTGATAGTAGATAAATGACAATTGGAATAGACACTCGATACTGGATGCTCGATACTCGATACTGGATACTCGACGAGAATCGAGAATCGGGAATCGAGGAAATTAATCAATATGGTAGAACAAAGACAGGTTCCCAATAGAATGGTAAGACCGGCCGGACCGAGGCCGGCTGCTGCTGCGCTGACACCGAAGGAAGTTTTTTCAATATTGCGTCGGCACATATTGTTGATAGTTTTTCTGACTGTATTAGGTTTAATAATGGGCGGCGCGGCCTGGTATCTCTTAAGAAAATATCTTCCAAGATATGCCGCCCAAACTTACATTAGAGTTCTGCCGCCCGTAGAAAAAGACCCTATGACCATCCCGGTGGCTATGGTGGCCCAGAAATTACAATATGGCCACCGAGTATCGATGGCCAACCTTATAAGGCAGCAGAGTACTCTGCTGGATTTGATTGATAAGCCCGAAATTCGAGAGACCAGGTGGTTTCGGCGTTTTGCTAAGTTTGATAAAGATGGAAATATTATAAATATACATGATTGTATTGTAAAAGCCTTTAAGGATTTGAAGAAAAATTTCGGTGCTTATGCCCACAGAGATGCGGACTTTGTTGTGCTGTCAATGACCTGCGGCGATGCGAGAGAAGCGGCAGATATAGTGAATGAAATGGTGAGCCTGTTTCTTGCTTCGCGAAGAGTCGCAGAGACCGGAGAGGTTAGTGCTAAGCTGATAGAGTTTGAGAGCCGGCGAGATTCTGTTCAAGGAGAGTTGAGGTCAGCTGAAGATGCGCTGGCTCAAGTTCGTAGGACAACGGGCTTAACCGACCTTGAAGAGCCCCGTGGGCGCAATTTCCAGCACACAATCACGCTGCAATTGAATGCTTTGGAACTCCAGCAAAATGACATGCTTCTGGGAATAAAGCAAGTTCAAGCCGACATAGGAAATCTCGAGGAACTGGCGGTAGGTCCCATTACCGTGCAGATTGAACGTCAAATAGAAATGGACCCTGTTATGATTGTGCTTTACCAGGAGCTTGTCTTCGCAAAATCGCGACTTGCAGGCGGACTTACAAAGTTTGGTGAAAATCACAGAGTGGTGCGTCAAACCCAGGAGCTGATAAAAGAACTCGGAGAAAAAAGAGAAATCAGGGAGGCGGAAATAGCAGAGCAGACCCGGCAGGCAAATCTTAAAGATACACAGGACAGATTGATTGTGCTGCAAAGCAGGTTGGAAGAATTAGAAAGGTTGCGGCAGGAAGCTGAGGCACAAAAGCAAGACCTTGACCAGGCCCGTGTACAGTATCAACAGCGCGCAGCTATAAGAGATGAAAGACAAAAGATGCTTGACGAAATCAAGGCGCAGATTGAGAGCTATAAGATAATACTCGACGACCCGGAGACACCTAAGGTGCAGTTTGTTGGATATGCTCCGGTGCCGCTGGAAATGGTCAGTACTCGGCGGTGGTGGTTCTTTTTCCCCAACGGTACGATATTGGGCCTTATATGTGGCGCGGCGCTTGCCTTGCTTATTGAGATACTCAATGACCTGGTGCGGACTGCAAGGGACGTGGGCAGATATTTGCACATCCCGCTTTTGAGTGTTGTCCCCGATGAAGCTGAAGACGAACGGGTTCGGGGCGTTGACCTCTGCCATGTTGTTCGTCAGGCACCTTATTCTATTATAAGCGAATCCTACAGACGGCTTAGGACGAACTTAAAGCTGTCCGGCTCTGCAGAGTCTTTGAAGGCTTTGCTTATTAGCAGTGGCGCGGCAGGGGACGGCAAAACCTCCGTCGCGGTTAATTTTGCGGCAGCTCTGGTTGCTGAAAATAAAAAAGTGCTGCTTATAGACGCCAATTTCAGGCGGCCGAGTTTACAAACAATATTCCCGAGAACAGGACCCGCAGGCGAGGGAGGTGAGCGCTTTGAATTCGGATTGAGCACTCTGCTTACGGGCCTGTGTGGCTATCGGGATGTTAAAAGGTCCAATGTCATCGAAGGTCTTGACATAATCGAAGCGGGGCAATTGCCTCCTAATCCGACGGAGCTGCTGGGCAGTACGCGGATGGAACAGTTGATTAAGGATCGGCGTGATAGTCATGATTATGTTATAATTGACGGCCCGCCCGTATTGCTGGTAAGTGATGCCAAGGTGCTGGCACGGCTCGTTGACGGCACAATATTGGTATTCAATGCCGGCGCTACAAGGAGAGGCGCCGCTCAGAGGACTATTCGCGAGCTCAGAGAAGTAAACGCCACGATAGTCGGCTGTGTGCTGTTTGCCGTAAGGGCTATGAAGGGCGGCTACTTCCACGAGCAGTTCAAGTCTTACCAGAAATACCAGAAGTTGCAGCTTGCTCGCTCATCAGTTTAATTGGCAATAGCGGATAGAAATTTGTATCTCCTCGGACAAGTAGCGAGCAACGAGCAACGAGCAACAAGCAACAAGCAACGAATTTGTGAAAGGCTTCTTTGATGAACAGATTTTTAGTTACCGGCGGAGCCGGTTTCATCGGTTCAAATATCGCAGCCAAACTCGTTTCGCAAGACTGCTTCGTAAGGGTTATTGATAATCTGCTTACAGGCAAAAAAAGCAATCTCGCGGATATCATAGACAAGATTGAATTCATAGAAGCCGATATGGGTGATGAGAAAATCGCCCGCTCGGCAATGAAGGATATTGACGTTGTTTTGCACCAGGGTGCATTGCCCTCTGTGCCGCGCAGCGTTGATGACCCCGCCGCCACGCACAGGCACTGTCTCGATGCGACTTTCACACTTCTTTTGGCCGCCCGCGATGCCGGCATAAAGCGCTTTGTCTATGCGTCAAGCTCCTCAGCTTACGGTGATACGCCGACTCTACCGAAGGTCGAGACGATGCCGCCTGTGCCGCTTTCGCCTTATGCGGTGGGTAAGCTTGCCGGCGAATACTATGCTAAAGTTTTTTATGAGGTTTTCGGCCTTGAGACCATTTCGCTGCGGTATTTTAACGTTTTCGGCCCGCATCAGGACCCGACGAGCCAATATGCCGCTGCCATACCGGCTTTTGTAACGGCTATATTAAAGGATAAACCGCCGACCGTCTTTGGTGACGGCGAGCAGACCCGCGATTTTACCTATGTTGACAATGTTGTCGAGGCCAATTTACTGGCCGCAAATGCCAAACAGACTAAAGGTGAAGTTCTAAATATCGCCTGCGGCCAGGCCGTAACCGTCAACGAGACTATTGATGTGATTAACGCTGCTGTAGGCAAAAATATTAAGCCGATATATGATGCCCCTCGTCCCGGCGATATAAAACACTCCCTCGCCGACATCACCCTCGCTCAGAAACTACTCAGCTTCAAACCCACAGTCCCATTCAAACAAGGCCTACAAAAAGCGATATCCTGGTATCGAGAAAACCTTCTATGATTTGCGCATAGGTTATTCTCATACAGGTATGTGTACGGCCTTGTTTGTGTTTAGCGTTTTTGGGTCTGCTTTTTTAATCTACGTAAATATTTTAGATCTTCCACGTCTTTTGTGCGTGAAACAGCTTTTTTCATTGTTATAAGGTCATCAAGTGAAGCAAACCAGACAAAGGTTTTCCCGAACCGTGCCTTTACCTTATTTTTCCATACTTTTTCAAATGTTACCCCTTTGACGGCAGGGTGAATATCAGTTTCTATCAGGTACTGGCGAATCAGTACTTTCTTTGTTAAAAGGTCATCTACTGTTATGTCTGTTACATCGTATCCGAATTCTTTCAGAGCTTTCAACGTTCTCTGGGCGTTTGCTTTCTCCGGCTTTATAAAAATGTCGATGTCTAATGTCGCGCGTGAATAGCCGTGGACAGGGAAAGCGGTGGCGCCAATTATGACAAATTTAACGTGCTTTTCTTTTAATAATTTTAGTAACTGTTCTGTGTTCATTTCTTTTAAGCAGACTCAACATTTCCCGGGTTTTTCTGAACATCATTTCAAAACGCTGACTCGTTGTTAAAGACGTAAGATAATCCAGTTCAAATTCGATTTCCTTGTCCTCATTATGCCTGTCCAGCTTTAGAATAGCCATACAGCCCCTTTCAGCTAATGTTTATATCGACTTGACTGGGTTTTTATAACTTAGCTTCAACAGACAAGCAGTAGTAGGGTGGGGCTCGCCCCACCATTTCACTTTCCACGCTAAATCCTACTTTAGCTGTTCCTTCAGTTCCTCGGCGTTCTGGATTAGTTCTTCCCGGCTTATCTCTTTTTTAGGGGCAAGCTCAAACGTCCATTCATACTCATCGACGATTCTTTCCGGATTGAACAAGGAAAATAAATCGAACGGAAACGCATCATGCAACGGCGCTTTTAGGTTGCGATGGGTCTTTAAGGTCTCATACCCCTCCTTGCTTATCCTCACGTCGTAATCGCCGTACCATTCAAACGAGACCGTAACAGGCGAGGTGCCTATCTCCTCATCGTTTAATACAACCAACGCCTCCTGCGGCTGCGTGTTGATTGTGAGCTTACGTTCTACACAGCCACCAAGAATTATAGCGGCAATTGAGCCGGCGACCATTAAAACGACTAAATTGCATTTTCCCATAACAGTTCTCCTTTGAATTATCGAATGCGGTCAATTTGCCCCATTATAAAGAAAAAGCGAAAAGATAAAAGCCCAAATTTAGCCATTGCAAATGTTTTGTGTCTGCGCTTGTCATTATTATTGACAGTGGTATGTCAGCAAGGTAAGTTATTATATCAAAATTAAAGTTTTTTAACGGTATTTTCGTTATGAAAATTTCGCTGGATTGGTTAAGTGATTATATCGAAACCGGGCTTCCTGTAGAGGAAATCGCAGAGATTTTGAGCGATTTAGGACTTCCCTGCGAAGGAATAGAATATCTCGATGACGATGCCGTAATCGATGTTGAGGTAACCAGTAATCGCGGCGATTGTTTGAGCCATATCGGTATTGCCCGTGAGCTGGTTGCTGCGACGGGCAAGGAATTAAAGCTCCCGGCCGTTAAGCTGGACGAATCGGACAAAGACGTTACGGAATTTGCCGGCGTTGAGATTATCGAGCCGGATTTGTGCGGCCGATACACCGCTCGGATTATTGAGGGCATTAAAGTTGGCCCGTCGCCGGATTGGCTCAAGAAGCGACTCGAAGCCGTCGGGCTGCGGAGCGTCAATAATGTGGTTGACGCAGCGAACTATGCGATGATGGAGACGGGTCAGCCGCCGCACGCCTTCGATTATGACAGAATTGCTGAGGGCAAAATAATTGTCAGAAAAGCCCTTGCTGGCGAACGCATTGTCAGTATCGATGGCACGACATGTGAGCTGGATACCAATATGCTGGTCATTGCCGATGCACGAAGCGCTGTGGCCATAGCCGGCGTTATGGGCGGGCTGCATACCGAGGTGAGCGAAACTACCGCGACAGTTCTTCTGGAAGATGCGTACTTCGACCCGGTGAGCATACGTAAAACCTCTCGCAGACTTGCCCTGCCTTCGGAGGCGGCTTTTCGATTCGAGCGAACCGTGGACATTGAAATGGTGGATTGGGCCTCCAAACGCACTGCGCAATTAATCACTCAGGCAGCAGGAGGCAAAGTGGCCAGAGGTATGGTTGATATTTATCCTAAAAAGCCAACGCAGAAGGAAGTAACGCTGCGGCTTTGCCGTTTGAGCAAGCTGCTTGGTATTGAGATACCCTCCGAAGAAGTAATAAGAATTCTGTCGGCGTTGAGTTTTGGGCCACGGCACAAGGATGATTTGATAGTTTGCTCAGTGCCTTCGTGGCGCAATGACATTTATCGTGAGGTTGACGTAATCGAAGAGGTCGCACGTGTGTATGGCTATGGTAAAATACCGACAGAGCGGAAAATCCAAATCGAAGTGGTGCCGGTCGATGCCCGTCAGAAATCGGTTAAATCAATTGGAGCGTATCTTAACAGTTGTGGCTTTTATGAAACCATTACTGTGGGTTTTGTTGAACATTCTGTCGCCGAACTTTTTACAGACCGGGGCGCCAACGAGCATTTGGGGGTAAAAGATGTATCCAGGAAAAGCGCGAATCTGCTTCGCCAAACCCTTATCGGCTCTTTGTTAGGGGTCCTGAAAACCAATCTTAACGCCGGGAACTTACCGTGCAGGATATTTGAGATTGCCGATACTTTTGTGCCCGCGGGCGAGCAGGCCGGTACTCTGCCGATTGAAATGGCTAAACTGGCTCTGGTCTGTGATAGTAACTTGAGAGATTTACGGGGCGTGATTGAAGGCCTGATAAAAAGTATTGATAGAGATGCACGGATTGTTTTCACCCCTGCGGACCTGGTCTGGGCACAAACTGGTGCGCAGGTCGTCGTGAACGGCAAGGCAATCGGCACGGCAGGGATTGTTTCAAAGCCGGTGAAACAAAAATTTGATTTCAAAGAGCTTTCGCCCGCCGCCGCGGAGCTGGAATTTGAGCGGCTTTTTGCTTTGCAGCGCGGCACCGTAAAAGTCAAACCCATTCCAAGATTTCCGGCAATACAGCGCGACCTTTCGATTATTGTCGATGAGGGAATTCCCTGGGCTGACATTGTTGAGGCGGTGAGCAAAAAGGCCTCCGATGAGCTTGAGGATATCCAGTTTGTCGGGATATATCGCGGCAAGGGCATTCCGACCGGCAAGAAGAGTGTTACGCTTTCCGTGCGGTTCAGGGATGAAGACGGCACATTGACCCACGAGACCGTTGACGACTTTGAAAAAGCCATTGTAAAGAGCCTGAATAAATCCATCGGCGCAGAACTGCGAACGGTATGATTCATATCGCGTATCGCGCTGGGGGATTGGCTTTGATTGGCTTTGTATTGGCTTTGAATTGGGTTTGTTTTTTCGGACTGCGAAATCATCTTTTTTTCTGTAATCCTTTGTTATAAGTGAGGTTACGTTCATTTTGGCTTTTCGGAGATTGGCTTTGATTGGCTTTGTATTGGCTTTGTTTTTTCGGACTCTGAGGGTGGATTCATTTTCATAATTCACTGTTATATCAGCACTTACGTTCATTTGGGTCTCCGGCAAATTGGCTTTGTTTTGCATAAAAAGGGGTGAATTTGTAGAGCGTTCTCGACAGATGTAGAGGACAATTACGTGAAGCGTGAAGCGTATAGCGTGAAGCGTGGAAGAAAATAGCGTTTAGCGTGCAGCGTACAGCGGATAGGGTATAGCGTGTAGCGTTTAGCGTATAGCGTGAAGCGTGAAGAGATAATTTCATATTTCAAATCTCAAATTTCAAATTGTACTGTCTCTCTACTATTGGGCGAACATGCGCGTTTGAGTCGAAAATAGTGCTCGATTCTCGATTCCCGATTCTCGTAACTCGTTTTCAGGAAAGGAGATAAATTTTTTTTCAATTTTCCGATTTTAGGTTCCAGCTACCCGCAGATTTGATTGAAATGCTCGATGCTGGATTCTGGATGCTTGATACTCGAAAAAAGTTTCACCGCAGAGAACGCGGAGGGCGCAGAGAAAAATTTAGCCACGAATAAACACGAAATGTATAGCAACCACGGATTAACACAGATTAACACGGATTTTCTACGAACAACAAACTAATAACTACGAACTAATTTGCCACAGAGAACGCAGAGAAATATGGCCACGAAAAGGCACAAAAGTCACAAAGAAAAATTGGACGCAGATTTCACTGATTTCACGGGGTTTTCACCACGAAGGACGCGAAAGGCACGAAGAAAAACAGCCACGGAGAGCACAGAGAACACAGAGAAGATAGCCACTAAGACGCGAAGGCACAAAAAGAATTGGCCACAGAGGACACAGAGGACTCAGAGAATTCAATAATATTTAACCACGGATTGACACGGATTTACACTGATAGTTCAATAGTAAGTAACCGCGGATTAGCACGGATTTGCACGGATTTTGTTTGGCCGCGAAAAGAGACAAAATTCACAAAAGGGACAAAAAAGGGGAAATAGGATTTAGGGGATAGGGGGTAGGGTTTAGGTGAAAACTCTAAATTATAAGCACATAAATAGCGGTGCCTTATAGGCACGTAAATAACAGGCGGCGGGAAAACTTTTCTTGATGGCAAGTGCGGGATTGGGTAGTCGTTAGTTGAAAGAAATATGGCCGGACACCTTTAATTATTTCGAAATTCTATATAGTGTCAAAGTCAATCCTTTCACCGGATTTGATGTTTTTTGCTCACTCTGATTTCTGGCCGAATCGGCACATGTTGGCTTCTTGTTACTTCCAGACTTATTGCTACTCTGCGACTGGCTTTCTTTTGTATTTTTTTTAGAATCCATTCTGCTTCCTATCCATATAATCGAAAATATGCACTGCTCTTTATACCCTGAAACTTAATCGGTTCTACTTTACATTTAACCAATATTTCTGCTGCCTCTTTCATTGTGTACGGCTCAGCATAGTACACGGTTTTAATTCCTGCCGCAACAATTTTATTTACACATAAATTGCAGGGAAAAGTTGTTGTAACTAAGATTAGCTTACCATCTCCGGTTTTGCTTATTCCCGATAAACCCAATATCGCATTTTCTTCAGCATGTAATGCTCTACACATATCTAATAATCTGCCTGGTGCCTCTTTTTCGCCGGGCAAATAAGTGCTAAAAATCTCACACTTGCAAGCTGAATTGCTACATTTGTAATCAGCAAGAAAATCCTTTTTGCAATTGCTGCATTGAAGAGTCCTAACTTTACTTTTACCACCACAATGAGGGCAATCTATTTCATCTGGTATTTTTTTGCCACAATTTGGACAATTTTTGAATTTTTTCGCATGCTCCTCTTGCAAGTAATCCCGATAACACTTATGCCAGTCACTAAAAATGCAAGGCTTCCCTGCAGGAATATCATTATATCCTGTAGATATGATCTGAAATTGTAAATCTCTATCCTCAGGACTATCTTCTTTCTTTATATTTCGAACATAGGCAATTACAGCTCCCACTTTCCTTTTAAGACAACTTGATCGCTTACTTACACAATATGCCAACGTCATCAATGTTTCTTCAATTTTCGGCGGCCTGTCGTGCGGAGTCTCTCCTCTACGCACTTTGCGCATAGGCTGAATATAATTTTCTATAAATTGGTTGAAGAAATCCCTTTCTTTTCGTTCACTCTCTTGAACTTCATTGTTGTTAATAATTATATCAGCTAAGTAATTGCATCTCTTAATTTGCTGACCATTAGGAATGTCTTCATCCTCATCACGTTTATCAGCTATAAGGAATTCTTCGTATGTGGAGAATCTCTGTCTTGGTGCATTTGGTCCAACTACGCGAGGGCTCCTCACATTTCTATCGGTCTGAACTGAAATCAAATAAAAATTGGGGAATTGTTTTAAAGACTTTACTTCTCCTTCATTTTTTATGCCATCGATAAGAATTACTGCATTTTCATCTTTTGTGAAATTAGCACTTTCAATATCTGTTTCGATCTTCTGGATGCAAGCATCTATTAAGATAGAGAGGTTTGGTTTTCCATCACTTTGGACTTTGCCACGTAACTCATTGCCAATATTCTGAAGGTTAGGTACTGTCGGCTCTAATCCTCTTTCTTCTGCTATCTCTTTCAAAACCTTAGACAATTGATAATAATGGCCTTTGTCTGAAAGAATTTCCTTAACACCTTCCGAAAGAAATGTGCAGCCGCTTCCAATAGAACCTGTGAAACCAAGTATGAGGCATGAAGCATCAATAGATTTTTTCTTTTTGGATTTCATCTTGCCCATGTCTGGTTCAATTTAGAAATAACAGGGATCGCCACCTATATATATCGACGTGTAATTCCTGTCAACATTATAATTAAATCAGTTCCAGCTAAAACTGCAAGATTTAATTGGAAACCGACTTTGCCGCAAAGTCAACGGATTTTGAGGGAGGAAAGCAAGATTATTTGCCTCAAATTGGGGTCTTGCTTGACAAAGTCCGTTTCTTGAAAGACAATACATGCAGATATTTAGGATTGCGGGTGTAATGCAGAGCCTTGGCAGTCCTCAAAGGGCCAATTTGGGGGCTTAAATCAAATTCTTTTCTACATATTCCACCCCCTTAGGGGAAAGAACTATAGATTCGCTGTCTTTATCGAATTCCAGAAAACGGCACTCATGTAATTTCTTGATGACTGTGTTTTTGAACACTTGAATATTGGAATACTCAATCCACTCACAAAGGTCCTCGAGAAGAACGGCTGAGTTTTGGCTTGAATAGAGAAGCAACAATGCTTGATCTCTTGCTTTTAATCCTTCTTTCAACACGCGTTTTTTCCCAGCAACCTCCCATATTGTTGGAAGTTGACGCACTGAAATACCGTCAACGATGTCCTGTGCTTCCTCGAGAGATATCCCATGGTTAATCCTGATGAGTTCACAAATAACCCAGTCAGCAGTTTTAGTCATAGCTGCTATGTCGATTGCATTTGCGTCAACATCACCACCAACATGCCCAATTCCCCGCTTGTTGCGCATTGTGTATAGGAATACCAAAGCTCGCGGAAGCACGATCCTTTCTGATTCGTTTCCTGAAGTTTTTGGTGCGGTTATCAGCTTCCTGCATTCCTCGGCGTAGTTGTTGATCTTCTTCCCAAATGGAGTGAAGTTGCTATGTACCTTCTCCTGTAACAATCTCAATACCACTTCACAGAATTTCCCGACTGCCAGCCCGGCTGCTTCGTGTCGTGCCTCTGCACAGTTCTTTTTGAGATCATGATATGTCTGAATCAATCGCGACCGAAATTTGCTCGGAACATTAGCAATCGCAGAATCCAGAACGGGGTTAGGGCTTTTTGTACGCATATTGTTTGCCTTTATTCTTATTTCTGGTCAGTTTTCCCTCACGAGTCATGCGTGCAAGTGCGCCTGAAAAATCATTCGCCTTGAAAGTACGCGCTAGTTTCTGCTTGCAGTGATCGATAATATCTTTGATGGTGCGCGGTTGCTTGAAGAAGTCACCATTCCAGAGTTGTGTCAGGTTGGCAACGGCTCCAGTGCCTCCTGCTGCTTTCTTCTTAGGCTTGCGTTGCGAGCTGTCGGTTTTCTTCTGGGTGGACTTCTGACCTTTCTTTCGCTTCGATTTCTTTCCCCCTGTTGTCTCTTTTTCTGGTACTTCTGTTACATCACCAAGAATCAACTCGATGATCTTGAGTTGTACGGCTTCTGACTTGAATGCGTTGACCACTCCCGCGAGTTCCGAGAGTTGTTTCTTCATCTTTACTAAATTTTCGAGCATGTCATTCTCCTTTCTGGCCAAACAATGATTATACAGTCTGCATAAAAAACGTTCACAAGACCACGATTACCGTCAAAACAAAAACTGCCAGTTTATCAAAGACAAGTTCTTTACGGCAACTCTCTCGAACTAAGCTTATCCAGTGATGTCATCGCCAAAGCGTTCTGGCGAGGCACCCCCGTTGTTAGCTGATTTGTAATTATAGCGTGAGTTGGTTTCTTTTACCAGCAAAAAAACAATTTAACGGCAACTCTCTCGAATTAGGCTGCATCAAGTTAGCTAACCGAAAGCGTGCCCACAGGGCAGGCTGGCCCCTAAGGGGCAGGCGAGGCGGTCAAAAAGTGCAAGATTTAATCCGCGGCTTGAAACCGGACCTGGGCTGCCCGCTCGACCTGTACGAGGATAATATCGTCGACTTCTTCGATTTGAAGCTGTTTGTTTATGAATGGCTGTATTACTTCCCGCTCGACCGGCCATTGAAATGAAAGTCCGGATTTCGCTTCAGAAAAAGCCGTTAAGGAGCCGAAAAAAGCGATAGTAGAGGCAAAAACGAGGATTTTGATTAGTTGTCTGAATTTGCCGGTATTTTCTTGACTTTTGCCCCGGGATTTGGTATAAAAGTGTTGCAGGCTGACCCCTGCAGTGTTGGTATAGAAAGCGCTATTTGAAAAAAACCGATAGACCCAACTCAGGGAAATCAGGCCTTGATGGATCGGAAATGCCTACTCGATAGGACTTTCGGACACAAGCAACGGTTACCCACCTGGAAATAAAGGGTTTTTCTTCAAAAGCTTTCTTACCACACTGGTGGAGGAAAGCCGGCAATTATAAAAGGCCTGTTTCATACAGGCCTTTTTTATTTTTTAGCGTTTTTGCCCGCAAAAGGGGTGGAAATATCGGACCATCAAAATTTTCTAAACTTGGCATTTGCTTTGTTTTTTGCAGTTAAGCTAAAGAATAGATTTGTCGATTAAACAAGGGCTGATGGAAAATTATTTTTTGGCTTAAGTTGTTATTATTTGTTGTCAAGAGACTTACGGAGAGGCAAAAATGCCAAAGGTGCGTAACTTTATGGTCCTGCCGGCACTGCCGGATTCTTTGAAAGGTCTTGAGACTATTGCCGGGAATATGTTTTGGTCCTGGAACCCGGAGTTTGTAGAGCTGTTCAAACGTATTGACAGTAATTTATGGACGGCTTGCGGTCATAATCCGGTCAAACTTCTTGGCAATGTATCACAGGAGCGATTAGAGGCTCTGGCCGAAAATCAGGGCTTTCTCTGTGAGCTGCAGCGAGCTGTGGAAAGACTGAAAGCATATCTTGATGGGCCAACCTGGTTTGAAAAGGTTTGTCCAAAATGTACCAAGCCGACTATTGCATATTTTAGTGCCGAGTTTGGGATACATGAATGCCTGCCTCGTTATGCCGGCGGCCTGGGAATCCTGGCAGGAGACCACTTAAAAAGTGCTTCGGACCTCGGTGTTCCATTAGTTGGCGTTGGTCTTCTGTATCAAAAAGGCTATTTCCGACAGTATTTGAACATCGATGGTTGGCAGCAGGAGGTATATACCGACAATGATTTCTATAATATGCCTATCGAGCTGGTTCGCAAAAAGAGCGGCCGGCCGTTGACCATCAGCGTTGAATATCCAGGAAGATGTGTGACAGCGCAAATTTGGTGTGTTTCCGTTGGCAGGATAAAACTATATCTGCTGGATACGAATGTGCCTGCTAATTCCTCGGCAGACCGTATGATTACCGCCAGTCTTTATGGCGGAGACAATGAGCTGCGAATTCGGCAGGAGATTATGCTGGGCATTGGTGGCTTAAAGGCACTGGCAGCTATGGATATTACACCTGCTGTCTGCCATATGAACGAAGGACACGCCGCTTTTATGGCACTGGAACGAATCCGAGAATTGCGAAGCGCCAAGAATATGACCTTTGATGAGGCCCTGGAGGCTACAAGGTCAGGCAATGTTTTTACGATGCATACGTCTGTAAAAGCCGGGCTTGATGAATTTCCGGTGGGGCTTATGGACAAATATTTTGGTAGTTTCTTCTCCAGTCTTGGGTTAAATAAAAAGCGGTTTTTAGCATTGGGCAGAATACTTCCTGACGACGATACCGAGTCATTTAAAATGACAATTTTAGGATTGAGGCTGAGCAGCTATATAAACGGCGTAAGTAAATTGCACGGGCAAATATCACGCGAGATGTGGTCGAGTCTTTGGCCCGGCGTCCCTGTTAGCGAAGTGCCCATAATAGCGATTACAAACGGTGTCCACATCAAAAACTGGTTATCAGATGAGATGAGCTCTTTATACGAAAGATACTTTGGGCCGAATTGGACTGATGAAACCGTTAGCAAGTCGGTTTGGAATAACATCGACCAGATTCCCGATGAGGAATTCTGGCAAACACATCAACGGTGCAAAGAGCGTTTGATTGTTTTTGCACGCAACCGTCTTAAGGCTCAGATGCGACGGCGGGGTACTTACCATACTGAATTGAACCGCGCTGAAGAGATTCTCGACCCTGAGGCACTGACCATTGGTTTTGCCAGAAGATTTGCGGGCTATAAAAGGGGCAATCTGCTGCTTAAGGACCCGGAGCGGTTTGTAAAGCTGCTTAGTGACCCCGACCGGCCTGTGCAGATTGTTTTTGCGGGTAAAGCTCACCCCAGAGATACAGAGGGCAAGGACATTATACGTCAGATTATTCACTTTGCCACTCAGTACGATGCGAGACGCCGGATAGTATTTCTGGAAGACTACGATATTGATGTGGCGAGGGTTCTGGTCCGCGGCGTCGATATCTGGCTTAGTAATCCTCGCAGACCAATGGAAGCGAGCAGCACAAGCGGTATGAAAGCGGCGATTAACGGGGCTTTGAATATGAGCACCCTGGACGGCTGGTGGTGTGAGGGTTATACACCTGAGGTGGGCTGGGTCATTGGTGCAGGCGAAAGCTATAAGGATGCCGATTATCAGGATATGGTGGAGTCCCAGGCGATTTATAATATGCTGGAAAACGAGGTTGTTCCGCTGTTTTACACTCGCTCGGCCGACAATTTGCCACGGGCCTGGATACGCAGAGTAAAAAATTCTATCAGGTGGATAGCACCACAGTTCAACACACACAGAATGGTTGGTGAGTATACGCGAAGGTTTTATAATCCGGCTGCGGCCAAATGGCGCTATTTGACTGCGGAAGCTATGTCCAGGGCCAAAGCACTCTCGATGTGGAAATCCAATATGAAAAAGGCCTGGCCCGAATTTGCCATCAAGGATGTCCAGATACAGGTTAAGGACGCTGAAAAAAGCCGGCAGCTAAATCCCAAACAACCTCAGCTTAAGATTGGCTCGGAGTTGAGCGTCAGGGTGCTGGTTAAGCTCGGCAAGGTTCACCCGGATGATGTTTCAGTTGAGCTTTATCATGGTTCTGTGGATACCTGGGGAAATATTAAGGACGGCTCGGCTGTGAGAATGGATTATAAGGAGGCCTCAGGGCAGGATGGAGAGCATTGGTTTGTTGGCCTGATACCCTGCGGAGCGCCCGGCCGGCGGGGCGTCGCTGTCCGAGTCTTGCCAAGGCACGACGACCTGATTAGCCCTTATGAGCTGGGCCTGATTCTCTGGGAAACAACACCTGCAAAGAGCAACGCGTAATACAGGCATCGAGCATCGAGCATCGAGTATCGAGTATCGAGATACGATTCACTCATTTTCTTTATTGTTCAGAAGCTCATAAACCTCGTCAGCGGAGGTGGCTTTTTTAAGCCCTTGTTTGAATTGTTCATCAAGCATTAGTCTGCTTATTCTGGCCAGAGCCTGAATGTGAGGGCCGGTTTGGTCGGTCGGCGAGACCAGCAGAAAGATGGTTGTTACGGGTTTGCCGTCAACACTTGCAAAATCAATCGGCTCGCCTGCGACACCTATCGCCATAACGAGCTCCTTGACGGCTTTGCATTTACCGTGCGGGATGGCAATTCCCAGGCCGATGCCCGTGCTTCGCGTTTGTTCACGCGCCAACACCGCATCTAAAACAACGTTTCTGTCTGACAATAATCCGTTAGTGTCGAGCAAATCCACCAGTTCCGTTATTACAGATTGCTTGTCTTTGCCTTCCAGCGGAACTTTAACGCAGGTTGGTTGCAGTATTTGTGTTAGAATCATATCGATTAAGGCCGAACATACTACAGTTCTTACGAATATTTACATAAACCATTCATTTTATCTAATCGTTGCTCTAATTGCAACAACTTTACAAAAAATTTGCGGGAATTCGGGAATTCTTCTCCCTCGCTTGCCCCGCACGAAATAGGTGCTTGCCGTAATTTGGTGCGGGGTCATTCTCGTGCAAGATTGTTACCCCCGAGCAGTCTATTCCCCATAGGCTGGCAACAGGGGGGGGAATCCACTTCCACTTTTGAGATTGTTCCCGGCTGGTTTCTATGGACAAAGCGATGTGCGGTAGCCTCATTCTTCAGATTGAGTTTTCGTCTCCTTTGCAAATTTGCCCGCAGGCCTGCCGGGACCAACTTTATCGGGATTGCTGCAACCAAAACGGCAGCTTGAATGGAATAAATAAATCTACCTTTTTTTATATTTTATAGTCAGGCATGCCCGTTTTTGGTCATTTTTAGATGTTCTTTTGCCTTTTGTAATTTTTGCAAGAACTTATCTTTCTTAAACTCTGAGACCCATTCCCTCATAGTAATCCAGCCGCCAAAACGAAGCAGGTAGTTGCGCCAAGGCCGATACCACCTTTTCCATCCTAATCTGATATTATGCAAAAAGAAAACTAAAGTGGGAAAAAAAAATATATTTAAGCCTATCATAAACATATATTTAAACTGATAAAACGCGCCCATGATTTTTTTAACAGAAGCCTGCATCTGTTCAGCGCTCATAGGCTCATCGGGCTCGAAGAGAGGAAAGTTACCGTCATAATATTCCCACCCCACATCGCCAATCGGGTAAATCCTGTTTTGTTTTTCAAGCCTGTGCCTCAATTCCGTTCCGGGCAGAGGAACCGGCAGCAAGACCTGTACAGTGTCAAGCTTGGCTTTCCTGATAAAATTCTTAATACGCTTTATGCGTTCCTTTACCGGCATTTGAAGATTCACGTCTTCTTTTAAGGGATAGCCCCAAATAAACATGCCGTGTACCAAAAAACCGAATTTATGGAATGTCTTTGCGAGAGATAACATATCTTCAGGCATTAGATGTTTGTTCATAGCTTGTAATTCTTCTTTAATGGGCGACTCGAAACCAATGGCTACTGTGTTAATACCCGCTTGGCGCATAGCAGAAAGCAGCTCAGGGTCTTTAGCTTTATCCAATCTTATCTGAACGGTTATATCCATCCTTGTGTCTGTACTTTTCTGATAATCCCTGAGCATATTACAGAATCTTATTGTCTCATCTCTTTGTTGCCCGAAGAGGTCGTCAACGATAAAAAAGCTTCCGACATCCTTCGTCTCCAGAAGAATACTCATACACTCAAGCAATCGTTCAGGAGAAGCATATCTTGGTTTGCCTTTAACAGTGCAGAACTCGCAATCCATACCGCAGCCCCTTATCCTTTCAACAGGGTAAAGTTTAATCTTGGCGTAGCGCACCAGGGAGAAATCCGGTAAAGGAAACTTGCCGAAATCCGTTAGAGGCTCCCTTTTTGGAGTACAAATGACCTCGCCGTTGTTTGAGTAAGCAATACCTTTTATCTTGCTTACATCTTGCTTGCCTTCCATCGCAGATAGAAGCTCTTTAATGGTTTCTTCCCCTTCGCCGATAACCAGATAGTCAATACCGCAAGCCAGTGCCTCGGCTATATTATCTTCAACGAAATGTTGTCCTCCGGCAATAGTGACAACGCCCTTATTTTTATAGAAGCGAGCTATTTTGTAGAGTCTGGGTATCGTGCTTGTCAATCCGCCATGAAATCCAACGGCATCCGCAGGTCTTTGTCGTTGTAAAAATTCATGGTCGGCTCCGCCTGAGCTGCTTACGGGGCCGTATCTGCGAAGGTTATTTTCGTCGATAACCTCAACATCCCATCTTTCCATTTTATTCACGACGCTGGCCACGCATACCGGCCCCAAAGCCGTGGTCTTACGGGCAATGCGGGAATAAATATTAAACGCGGGATAGGCCGGAATCACAATTCTCAACCGGTATCTTTTTTTGGATAAGTCCAGCATAGTAATAGCGTAAAACGTAAAGCGAAAAATGTAAAACCAAAACTTAAAATTTAAAGTTAAACCAAAAGGGAAAAGTTTTGAGTTTTAACTTATGGCTTTTAGTTTTTAGCTTTAAGCTTTCAATTTTTATGCTATCTTCAGCTTTCAAATCATACAATACCTAACACAGTCGGCCTTGTCAAATCAAAATTGGCAATTGTAAACCGACAGATTTGCTTCCGGGGGGCGTATTGGATATTCCTTGCGGTTATTCGGCCATATGCGGGAGTGCACTTCTACTTTTGAGGTTTTCGTTATCCGGTTCGCGGCTAATTCTAATCTTGATTTTGTGGCCTTTTGTGGCTACTTATTATTCGTGATGCCTGACTTCTGCCGCCTGACTTTTCTCTTTACATTCAGATAGTATCGAGCTAAAATGAAAAGCGGTTGGCCATTCAGTAGTTTGTATGGTAGTCTCGCACTGTGACTAACCAAGAATGAGCAGTAAATGGGATATAGGTATGGAAAAGATAAAGCTTTACGATACTACTCTTCGTGATGGCATGCAGGCCGAAGGCGTCAGCTTTTCGCTGGAAGATAAGCTCGCAATCGCCAGGCGCCTTGACGAGCTTGGCCTCAACTATATCGAAGGCGGATATGCAGCCTCCAACCCTAAGGAGATGCAGTTCTTTACCGAAGCAGCCCAACTCGGTTTGAAGAATTCAAAAATCGTGGCTTTCGGCAGCACCCGCAGGGCCGATGCAAAAGTTTCGGATGATGTCTCGCTCAACGCAATGCTTGCCTGCAAGACGCCGGCCGCTACCGTGGTTGGCAAATGCTGGGACCTGCACGTAACGGATGTGCTGGGCTGCTCGCTGGATGATAACCTCACTATATGTGCCGAGTCGGTCGAGTATCTAAAAAAGCATGGCCTTGAGACAATCTTCGACGCCGAGCATTTCTACGACGGCTACAAAGAAAATCGCGAATATGCGATGAAGGTTCTGGCCGCTGCCGCTGAGGCCGGCGCCGACGTGCTGGTCCTTTGCGATACCACCGGCGGCGCTCTGCCGGACGAAGTGTACGAAATCACAAAGGCCGTCTGCGAGAAATCCAGCCCGCTGATGGTCGGCATTCACACCCACAACGATAGCGATTGTGCGACCGCCAATTCGTTGGCTGCGGTGCGGGCCGGTGCCAGACACGTCCAGGGCACAATGAACGGACTCGGCGAGCGATGCGGCAATGCCAATTTGTGTACGGTCATACCTGACCTTGCGTTTAAGATGGGTTTTGTTACCCTTGGCCCCGAAAAAATCAAAACCCTGACCGAGGTGTCCCATTTCATCTTCGAGATTGGCAATCTAACGCCGGTAATGAATATGCCCTATGTCGGCGAGAGCGCTTTTGCCCACAAGGCAGGCCTCCACGTGGACGCCCTGCGCAAAAACAAACGCACCTACGAGCACATCGACCCGGCCCTTATCGGCAACGAACGACGGTTCCTTATTTCCGAGCTCAGCGGAAAGTCCAACATCCTGGCCGAGCTGGAAAAGGCAAAAATCGCCGAAGATAAGAAATTGGCTAAAAAGATACTTCTCTGCGTCCAGGAGCTTGAGAGCAAGGGCTTTCAATTCGAGGCCGCCAATGCCAGCTTCGACCTGCTGGTAAAAAAGATTATGGGCACGTATGAGCCGGCTTTTGAGCTTATAAAGTATTATGTAACCACAGAGAAAAGAGCATCGGGCGAACTGGTTACCGAGGCCACCGTCAAACTGAAGGTCGGCGATAAAATCGAGCACGTTGTCGGCGAAGGTGATGGCCCGGTCAACGCTCTCGATGGTGCTTTGCGAAAGTCGCTGGAGAATTTTTATCCGAGCATCAAGGACGTTCACCTGATTGATTACAAGGTTCGTGTAGTCAACGCTAAAGCCGGAACCGCCGCTCGTGTGCGTGTAATAATCGAATCCCGCGACAAAACTTCCATCTGGGGCACAGTCGGCGTCTCAGAAAACATAATCGAGGCCTCCTGGCAGGCTCTCTCAGACTCCGTTGAATACAAACTACAAAAAGACGCGTCTCGTCATTCTGGTCGCAGCGAAGAATCTCATGTTTAGCCCTGCAATTTATTGTGGGGTCGTCTACTCGTCGCCGGAACGGCGACGTTATATGTTTTGAACATTTGGTAATTCGAATTTGTTTCCACCGCAAGGTGTCCTGCGGAGGATTTCGAATTTCGGATTTCGAATTTAATGTTGCTATGAGTATCGGACGTCAAGAATCGAGCATCAAGTATGAATATTGAAGGAGCAAAGAATAAAGGTAGGGTATATCTCGTCGGCGCAGGCCCCGGCAGGGCGGATTTGATTACCGTTCGCGGCGCAGAGCTCCTCAAGGCCGCCGACTGTATAATCTGCGATAAGTTGGCCAACCCGGCGTTGCTTGATTTTGCCCGCAAGGACGCTGAGATTATACACGTCCCCAAACGTATTGGCGAGGGTTCCTTTACGCAGGAAGAAATCAATAACCTTTTAATTGAAAAGGCCTCCACCGGAAAAACCGTAGTCCGCCTAAAGGGCGGCGACCCTTATATCTTCGGCAGATGTGCCGAAGAGGCCGCAGCCCTCGCCGAGGCCGGAATTGATTTCGAAATAGTCCCCGGCGTAACCGCTGCTATCGCCGCCGCTGAGTATGCCGGTGTCCTGCTAACAGACAGAAAATACAGTTCACAGGTCGTTTTTGTTACCGGCCAAGAGGCAGATAACAAGGCGGAGAGCAATATCGACTGGCACCTGCTCGCCAAATTCCCCGGCACCATAGTTTTTTATATGGCGATGGGCAACCTGGATTTTATTGTCGAGCAGCTAATAAAAAACGGTATGCAGCAGGAGATGCCCGCCGCCGTAATTGCTGATGCTACCTTGCCGACTCAAAGAGCTGTAAGAGCTTCACTTCGGCAGCTAAGTGAAAAGTGCAGGCGGCAGAAAATTGAACCGCCCGCGATAGTGGTAATCGGCGCCGTTGCCGATGACACGAAGCTGAGCTGGTTTATGAAAAAGCTATTGTTTGGCAGCAATATTGTTGTAACTCGTGACCGGAACGGCAACGCCGATTTCGCAGCTAAGATTATTCAGCACGCCGGCAATCCAATACAGTTTCCAGCAATAAAGCTCAAGCCCTTAACAAGCAGCAATCAGTTTCTGCAGACACTTGCCAAACTCGCCGAATATGATTGGATAATCTTCACCAGCGCAAATGGCGTAAGCATTTTCTTCGATTACTTACAAAGTTTGCAGAAGGATAGCCGCGTTTTCGGTTCTGCGAAAATTGCTGCAATAGGCAGTGAAACCGCAGCCAAATTGGATGAGTTCGGCATAAAAGCCGATTTTGTCCCGACTGTCTTTACCAGCAACGAACTTGGCAAACAACTAATCGCCTTTGCAAATCTGCACGGCAAAAAGGTTCTGCTTTTGCGCTCCGACCTCGCTTCAAATGAGCTTGGAGAGCTGCTCGTTCAGGATAAAGCCAAAGTCGACGATACAGCTATTTATACCGTTGTAACACAGAAAAACGAATGTAGCTGGCTAACAGAAAAAATTGGCAGAACTGAGATTAATTGGCTGACCTTTGCAAGTCCTTCTTCGGTCAAGGGATTTTTCGCGCAAATCCAGGGCGATTTAGTAAATTCGAGTAATGTTAAAGTGGCATCGATTGGGCCGGTAACTTCGCAGCACCTGAAAAATCTTGGCGTCAGGGTTGACGTAACAGCGAGAGAGCATACCATTGACGGACTGCTTGCCGCCATAGAAGAAAACGAAATACGCAATACGAAAAACCGCGAAGTCTAAGAGTTTCAAATTTTAAATTACAGCTTTTAGCTTTTACTTTTTAACTTTGCATTTGCAATGATAAATATCTCAAAACTATATTGCGGCCTGGCAGGTGAGTCTGACGACCTGCGCTATCGGAGCGGAAATTCACTTGGCCCCGTCGTTGTTTATAATTGTACCCGCCGGTGCAATTTGCGGTGTTTGCACTGCTACAGTAGTTCGCAACCCAATCGTTATACCGATGAGCTGACTACCGCGCGAGCGAAGCAATTACTGGCGGAGCTTGTGGAGGTGAATTGTCCGGTTGTCTTATTTAGCGGTGGCGAACCATTGTTACGTGATGATTTATTTGAATTGTTGGCGGAAGCGAGGCGATTAGGCCTGCGGACCGTCATTTCCAGCAACGGCACTTTGCTCGATTCGGCAACCGCCGGGCAATTTGTCGGCGTTGGCGTAAGTTATGTGGGTATTTCCATTGATGGAGATGAACAGTTCCACGATAGCTTCAGACAGGTAAAGGGCAGTTTCAAAGCCGCTCTGGCTGGAATCGAAAATTGCAAAAAGGCGGGCATAAAAACCGGCTTGCGTTTTACTATAACAAAAGCAAACGCAGACCAAATTCCTGTTGTTTTTGATATTGCCGCTTCAGCGGGAGTGCGACGAATTTGCTTCTACAATTTGATTAAGAGCGGCAGAGCGAAGGAGCTTGACGGACAAACTTTAACCCCCGAACAAACCCGGCAAACTGTCGATACAATAATACAAAAGACCGATGATTTTGCCCGCAAGGGCCTTATAGACGAGGTGCTTACTGTGGGCAATCACGCTGACGGGCCCTATCTTCTCGTAAAGATGGCCGGAGAAACTAAAAACTCAAAACTAAAAACTCAAAACTACGAGATGGCCAGACAGCTTCTGCTTGCCAACGGCGGCAATAAAATCGGTGAGAAAATCGCCTGCATCGGTTGGGATGGCAGCGTACACCCCGACCAATTTTGGTGGAATTATTCGGTTGGCAGTGTTAAAGATAAAACTTTCAAGCAGGTCTGGGAAAATCCGAATGAGCCGGTACTGAATAAGCTGCGCAATAAGTCTGAATTTGCTGACGCCGGATGTCTTAAGTGCAAATGGTTCGATTTGTGCAAAGGCAACTTTAGATTTTTGGGCACCGAAACCGGCCCGGAATACTGGCTCAACGAGCCGCCCTGCTATCTTACAGATGAAGAAATTACCGATGGCAAAGAGTAAATTTTTGCCACTGAGGCACCACACAAAGGGATAGTAGATAAAGTCTGAAAAAACTTTTTGTTTTATAATCTTAGTGTCTTTGTGCCTTGGTGGCAGGAAGGGAGCTTGTAATGGCTTTTCCGAAAAACAGAATGCGACGCCTGCGCAGCAGTGATGCAATGCGAAGGCTGGTGCGCGAAACCAGCTTGAGTGTGGATGATTTGGTTTATCCGTTGTTTGTCCGCGAAGGCGAAGGCCTCAAGGAGCCAATCAAGTCGATGGCCGGCTGTTTCCACTTTTCGCCTGACACGGTTGCCGCCGAGGCCGCTGAAGTCGCCTCGCTCGGCATACCGGCGGTGCTTCTATTCGGTCTGCCGGGCAAAAAAGATGATATCGGCTCAGAGGCCTGGTCGGAAACCGGCGTTGTGCAGCACACAATCCGCGAAATCAAGAAAGCCGCACCGCAGCTTCTCGTTATTACCGATGTTTGCCTTTGTGCATACACCAAACACGGACATTGCGGCGTGCTAAAGAAAAGATTAACCGCAGAGAACGCAGAGAGCGCAGAGAAGGAATTGTCAATTGATAATGACGCAACCTGCGAGCTGCTCTCTAAAGTTGCTTTGTCGCACGCTCAAGCCGGCGCCGATGTAGTTGCCCCATCCGATATGATGGATGGCCGCGTGAAGTACATTCGTGAGGCGCTGGAAGAGAACGACTTTAAGGATGTGGCCATTATGTCGTATGCAGCTAAATATGCTTCTGCCTTTTACGGGCCGTTCAGAGATGCCGCTGAATCGGTGCCGTCCCCTGCTTTCGCAGGGACAGGCTTAGGCGACCGTAAAACCTATCAGATGGACGTGAGCAATAGCGACCAGGCGATGCGTGAGATTGCACTCGATATAGAAGAAGGTGCCGATATCGTGATGGTCAAGCCGGCCCTTGCCTATCTCGATATAATATGTCGGGCCAGACAGCGCTTCGATTGTCCGATAGCCGCGTACAACATCAGCGGCGAATATATGATGCTAAACTCCGCTGCCGATGCAGGGTTATTAGATAAAGAAGCCGCAATGATGGAAATGCTCACCGCGATTAAACGCGCAGGTGCTGATATTATAATCACCTATTTTGCTAAAGATGCAGCGAAGAAAATGTAAAAATTAAAATGAAAAATGCAAAATTGTGGAGGCCCCTTCGACTGTGCTCAGGACAGGTATTGATGATTGATTATTCCCTCTGTGTTCTCTGTGGCCTCTGTGGCAGAATCCGGGAAGTTCAGGTATGCGAATTGGCCCGTTAAATGATAAATGATAATTGATGATTGATTACTTTCTCTGCGCTCTCCGCGTGCTCTGTGGCAGCGTAATTGATTATTGATAACTCGTGCTACGTAGCGTTGCTACTACGCAGAGTAGCATTGATAATTGATTATTTTCTCTGCATGCGTTCGATACATTCGGAAATGTGGATAAGATAAAGGCGGTCGTCTTTCATATAGGCTTTGCCTCACTCAATATACTCTCTTTTATGTACCAATGCAGACCCTTCTCAGTTACCACATCCACGCTTCGGCCCAACAGGTTCTGAAGCTCCATTAACAACCCCCCAAGGTCAAACAGCGACCTTCCGGACTCAAGCTCAACCAGAAAATCGATGTCACTACGCTCATCGGCTGTGCCCTCGGCCACTGAGCCAAATATTCGCACGTTTGAAGCGCCGTACTTTGCTGCCAACGCAAGTATCTGTGCTTTTTTGTCACCTATTATTTCTGAGATGCCCATAAAAACAGCCCTTACCGATAAAACAGAATTACGTAAGGTATAAACCATAACGTAAAATATGTCAAATAGAAATCCGAAATAAGAAAAATCCGTCGTTAATGATTGATTTCACTCTTTGCGTCCTCTGTGTCCTCTGTGGCCAATAATTAAATATTCTTAGTGTCTTGGTGCCTTCGTGTCTTTGTGGCTAACTCCGGAAAATTCAAATATGCAAATTCGCCGAAGAGTTCGTCAGCTTTTCGGTCGTATGCCTTCGCGGCGTCAACCTCATTATCGAAAAGGCCGAGATTGGTATGCTCTCTAAGAAAAATAGCTGCTCTCCATTTATTACACTTTTTATCCCAGTAGACGCCTTTGTATTTTGAAGTGCCGATTTTGCTTCGTCTGTTTCGGATATTTTGCGAGATTGTGCAAAGGCGCAGGTTGCTCCTTCGGTTGTTCAGGCCATTGCGGTCTATATGGTCAACAAACAGACCTTGTGGCGCTTTTATAATTATTCGATGCATGTAGATTTTCGCGTTGTTTTCCTGGCGACAGGCGTAAAACCCGCTGCTTTTTGTAGAAGTCCACCATTTGTGCTCGCTCAGCCACTCATAGTCCTCAACATCTACAATTGCGACCTTGCCCTTTGTCAGAGGAATGAATCTGATTCGGTCGTTTTGTGGCTGGATGACCTTCGGGCGTAGTATTTTCTTTTCGGCCTGGAAGTTTCTGCAGGTACCCTGCATTTCGGGAAGGAACAGCCGGCCGTTTGAATCCTGTTTGTTGGTGCAGATTAGAACCAGGTCACTTTTGCCCGCCGCTTTGACGGCATAAATACAATTTTGACATCTTTTAGGTTTCAAGATTTGCAGCTTGTTGTGCGAGCTTTAGCCCCAATGTGGAATTATTGACATTTTGTCCTTCTGTAATTGGCTGAACCTGCGCGTTTGAGTCGAAAAAAGTCCTCGATTCTCGATTCCCGATTCTCGTAACTCGATGTGAGAAATGCAGTTAAAATTTTTTAAAAAAATCTAAATTTTCTCAAAACTACCTGCACTTTTGATTGAAGTTTTAGCAGCCCGTAAGGTGGTTTTAGCCGCCGCAGCTCTCCGTAGCTCTTAGTGCCTATCCGAATAACTTTTGTGAATTCCTGTCATTGCGAGGCCTGAAAGGCCGTGGCAATCCTCAAACGCTCTCCGCAGGACGCCTATCGGCGGAAAATCGAGATTGCTTCGTTCCGTCCAGGGGCCGGACTTTCAGCGCTTCGCTCCTCGCAATGACAAAACCAAAGGGTTATTCGGATAGGCTCTTAATCAACGCCACTAAAACCTTGTAATGCCTGCGGATTTCTGGTATAATTTATGGTTTATCCGAGTTGTGTGTTCAGGCGGGGTTGGTGGTCAACCCGGCACACAGGGATTTTATAAGCAAAAAAGGAGAAAAAAGTGAAAACGAGAACGTGTGTTGTGATGCTGATTTTGGGCTGTTTGATTGCGGTGTCGGTTTACGCAGCCAAAAAAAGCACCAAAGAAAAAACAATGGTACCTACGGGCAAAACGGATTCTGCCGGGCAAGCCGGGAAACAGAAGCCGGTTTCGCTCAAAACCGAAATGGATAAGGTCAGCTATGCGATAGGGGTCCAATTGGGCCAGAGTTTCAAGCAGCAGGAAATTGAGATTAGTATTGAGCCGCTGATGCGGGGGCTCAGAGATTCTATGGCGGGCAAGAAATTAGCGCTTGCCCAGGATGAAATGCAGAAGGTTATGATGAGTTTCCAGCAGCGCATGATGGCAAAACAGATGGAGCGTCAGAAGGTCGAAGCGGCCAAGAACCTTGCCGCGGGGAAGGCATTTCTTGCAGCGAATGGAACTAAGAAGGGTGTGAAGGTACTGCCGAGCGGCCTGCAATACAAGGTAATCAAAAAAGGCACGGGCAAGACTCCCACTGCGAATGACAAGGTCAAGACCCACTATCGCGGCACTTTTATTGATGGTACGGAGTTTGACAGTTCCTACAAGAGTAATCAGCCAGTTGAGTTTCCTGTTAAGGGCGTAATCAAGGGCTGGACCGAAGCTCTGCAGCTTATGAAAGAAGGCGCTAAGTGGGAGTTGTACATACCTGCGAATCTGGCTTATGGTGAACAGGGCAAACGGGGCATACGGGGCAAACAAGGCATTCCGGCCAATTCCACGCTTATCTTTGAGATTGAGCTGCTTGAGGTGCTTGAGAAGTAAAACTCGCTGCTGCTGCTCGATGTGCGTTATCCGGCGCCGTACCGACGGACTCGATACTCGATGCTTGATGCTCGATTTAAGCTGCTCGCCAACTATGAATAGCAAGTGTCGAATTACGACAGTTTAGAATGGGAAATTGGAAATCGAAAATCGGAAATCGGAAATCGGAAATCGAAAATCACATAAGCCCCGTCTTATAGCTTTTGAAGTTACCCGCCGATGCCGGTTCAACTGCAAACACTGCCGGGCAAACGCCGGTGTCAGCGGTAATGAAAAAGAGCTGACTACCGGGCAGTGCAAAAGAATACTTGCGTCCGTAGCGGATTTCTATAAAAGATTAACCGCAGAGGACGCAGAGCACGCGGAGAAAGAATTAAAATTAAGCTCGGCGACCTCTGCGAGCTCGGCGGTGAAAGGATTTGATAAATGCGTGATAATCCTGACCGGCGGCGAGGCGATGGAACGCAGCGATATTTACGAGCTTATTCGATACGGGCGGGATTTGGGGCTGAAAATGGTAATGGCTACCTGCGGGTATCCGATTAATGATGAGTCCATTGCCGGATTAAAAGAAGCCGGCATATTAGCTTTATCTATTTCTCTGGATGGCGCTTCCGCCCGAACCCATGATGCATTCAGGCAGAGTGTCGGCGCTTTTGATTCGGCTGTCAAAGCTGCAGAAACAGCCCGGCGGGCAGGTATGCGTTTCCAGATTAATACCACAATCACAAAGAGTAATGTTACCGAGGTACTCAGGATAGCCGAATTGGCTGAGAAGCTTGGCGCCTATTGCTTCGACGCGTTTATACTTGTGCCGACCGGCCGGGGCAAAGGAATTGCCGAGGAGATACTTGAGCCGGCAGAGTACGAAAAACTTCTGCATAACTTGCTCCGGATAAAGCTCGAATCGGCAATCGAAGTGAGAGTCACGTGCGGGCCCGAGTTTGCGAGGGTATGCAGACAGGCCAAGGCAAAAAAGCTAATCGGCAGTGTCAGCGGGTGTATGGGCGGCAGGGGGTTTGGATTTATAAGCTATCGGGGTGATGTGCAAACTTGTGGGTTCCTTGACATATCGGCAGGGAATTTGATTGAAAACGGTTTTGATTTCGGCAGGATTTGGCTTGGGTCGGAGTTCCTAAAAGAAATTCGCAACCTATCGGCCTACAAGGGCAATTGCGGAGTTTGTGAATATGTTGGCCTCTGCGGGGGCTGCAGGGCGAGGGCCTATGCGATGAGCGGTGATTACTTAGCTGCGGACCCGATTTGTAATTATAAGCGAGGAGGTAAAGATTGAGCCTGCGTTTGACAAAGCTCCAAAAACGATTGTGCAACGAACTTCAGGAGGGCTTGCCAATTTGCTGGCAGCCGTTTGACGATCTGGCAAGATATATGGACAGTGATGAAAAGACAGTTTTGGAGCAAATCGAACAGTTGGAGAAACTGGGGGTTATCCGGCGGATTTGTGTGCTGATAAACTATCGTGCGCTTGGTATGACAAGCACTCTGGCTGCCGCACATATTCCGGAAGAGGACCTGCAGGAGGTTGCCGAGGCAGTTAATTCTCTGGAGAATGTCTCTCACAATTATCGCAGGCATCACTACTACAACTTATGGTTTACCTTACAGGCGCAGACAGGAAAGCAGATTGAGGTTATGCTGTCAAATCTTTCGGGCCGTTTCGGTATTGATTTTCACAACCTGACAGTCAAGCGTGTTTTTAAGCTTGATGTTCGATTTGACGCTGAGAGCGAGGAGTCAGCCGCCGGCGGATTATTGCAGGATGTTGCGCAGGTCCCGGTGTGCGAAAGGGTGGAGCTGAATGAGAATCAAAAGCGGATTCTGTCGGGATTGCAGGATGAATTGCGTTTGACCTCGGAGCCGTTCGACTTTTTGTGCAGTGAGGGCCTGGAAAGGCAGGACGTTTTGAGGATTATCAAAGAGATGATTGATAAAGGCGTAATCCGGCGGATAGCGGCTGTTGTTGACCATCATAAGCTGGGATTTGTCGCGAATGTCCTGTTTGCCGGCGAAGTGCCGCAGGACAAAATCGTCGAGGCCGGCGAAAAGCTCGCTCGTTTCGGGATGGTGAGCCATTGTTACGAGAGGAAGACCTTTGAAAATTGGCCGTATAATCTGTTCGCGATGATGCACGCGCGGAGTATGGGGGAAATTCAGCACGTGATAAACCGATATACCGAAGCTGAAAAAATAGATTCGTTCCAGCTTCTGCCGACCGCGGCTGAGCTCAAGAAACAGCCCGTCAAACATCGGTTTTATTAGCATCTCCTCAACTAAGAACTCAAAACTAAGCACTAAAAACTAAATTGCCCTTGACAGCAATTTCACTTTACGCTATTTTATCTAACTAAAGACGAACACACCAAGGGGCGCAATACTTCTTTGAATCGTCCGTTTGTCATCCTGAGCTCAGCCTGCCCTGCTTGTCCTCCGAAGCTTCTGCGAAGGTGGGAGCCTTGTCGAATGGGTCGAAGGGAGATATGAGATATGAATTTGTTTGACCGGAATTATTGGTTTTAGTATTGTGTGATTTGAAAATTGAGTGTTCTGTTTCAGGATTTGCGGATGAGAAAGAGGAAAAGGGGAACCAAGAGCGGCAGGTTCGTCTTGTACAATGCAAGGTGCTAACTGCAATTGTTGTCACACAGGAGCACGAATATGACCATGATTACACGTCGCGAATTTGTTAAAACCATGGGTCTCAGCGCCGCGGCCCTTACTCTCACCGGCTGCACGAGCGCCACGGCCAGGCGATCCGCCTCGAAGGCCAGGCCCAACATTGTCTACATCCTGGCCGACGACTTGGGGTATGCCGAAGTCGGCTGCTACGGACAGAAGAAGATCAGGACCCCCAATATCGACAAACTGGCCACGGAAGGCATGAAGTTTGCCCAGCACTACTCGGGTAACCCTGTGTGTGCGCCCTCGCGGTGCACGCTGATGACCGGTCTGCACACCGGCCACGCCCAGATTCGGGGCAACAAGCAGGTCGGCGGAAAGAAAGGGTGGAAATTAGGCTCGACGATAGGCGGGCAGTGGCCACTGAAAGAAGGAACCGTCACGGTAGCGAAGATCCTCAAAGACGCCGGCTATACCACCGGCGCTTTCGGCAAGTGGGGGCTCGGGCGGGCCGGCACCACGGGCGATCCCAATAAGCAGGGTTTCGACCGCTTCTACGGCTATATCTGCCAGCGACAGGCCCACACGTTCTATCCCAACCACCTCTGGTCCGACGGCCAGATACACTGGATCAAGGAGAACGAGGGCGGCAAAGAGGTAATCTACTCGCACGACCTGATAGCCGAGGAGGCCCTTAACTTCGTCAATGCAAACAAAGACAGGCCCTTCTTCCTCTACGTGCCCTTCACCATCCCGCACGTCGCGCTCCAGGTGCCCGAAGACTCGCTCGCAGAGTACAAGGACAAATGGCCCGACACGCCATACGATGGAAAGAAGGGCTATATCCCGCACGAGTATCCGAGAGCATGTTATGCCGGGATGGTGACGCGAATGGACAAAGACGTCGGGCGAATCCTGTCCCTGCTCGAAGACCTCGACCTGGCCGACAATACACTCGTTATATTCACGAGCGACAACGGACCGACCTACGCCGGCGGCGCCGATTCGGAATTCTTCGAAAGCGCCGGGCCGCTCCGCGGCCTAAAAGGCTCGGTCTACGAGGGAGGCATCCGCGTGCCCTTCATCGCACGCTGGCCCGGCAAGATCAAGCCCGGCTCAGAAACCGACCACCCCTCGGCCTTCTGGGACTTTTTGCCCACAGCCTGCGAAATCATCGGAGCCAAACCACCGGCCGACATCGATGGGATTTCCTATCTGCCGACGCTACTGGGAAAGCCGCGAAAGCAGAAAAGGCACGAGGTTATGTACTGGGAGCTGGGCGGCCGACAGGGCGTCAGAATGGGCGATTGGAAGGCGGTTCGAACCAGGCTAGGCAATAAGGTCGAGCTGTACAACCTTGCAAATGACATCGGTGAACAAAATGACCTGGCCGACAAGGAGCCCGAAGTACTTGAAAAAATGACCGAGATGCTCACCACGGCAAGAACAGATTCGGACGTTTTTCCGTTGCCGAAACCAACCAATAGAGATGGCAACTAACTTTAGGGGGACTGGCAACATTTTGTGATTGCCGCGGCCTTTTAGGCCTCGCAATGACCCCGCACTTGCCGTTAAAGAAAGTTTTCCAGCCGCCTGTTATTTACGTGCCTAAGGCACCGTTATTTATGTGCTTATAAAGCACTTTTTGGCCGTTTTTTTGTCACTTTTGTGCTTTTTGTGCCTTTTCGCGGCTAATTAAACACCTTTTTCGCCAGCTTCCCAAATGGGGTCCGGCTTCGACGGAACTCGGCGGATAAGGCCGGGCCTTTCGCAGAAGCTTG
>JAUVYQ010000212.1 GCA_030603035.1 Phycisphaerae bacterium
GCATCGAGGACCGTCGGCAGCTCCGCATCGAGGACCGTCGGCAGCTCCGCATCGAGGGCCTGGCCTGCATCGAGGACCTGGCCTGCATCGAGGTCCTGGCCAGCATCGAGGGCCTGGCCAGCATCGAGGTCCTGGCCAGCATCGAGGACCTGGCCTGCATCGAGGTACTGGCCAGCATCGAGGACCTGGCCTGCATCGAGGGCCTGGCCTGCATCGAGGACCTTGCCAGCATCGAGGTCCTGGCCAGCATCGAGGACATCACGCAGACAAAAAAACACAACCGAGAAACATCATCCGAGAGGGTGACACAGCGTTACGGGCAAATCGGGACCTCGCTGAGCAGTTTTACCAGCTCTAACGTCACATCGTAAAGATTAAGCCAAAAACGCAGATTCAGATTTTAGATCGCCGAGCCGGCTGCCGGCCAGGGGGAAATGGATCTGCGCTGCAGAGTAACGCCGAAAAAACACAGAGAGAGTGACATTGCACGTCATTCTGGAAACACAATAAAGAAAAAAATGCCCCGACTACGAGTCAGGGCATTTCGCCCGCTGACAACGTAAGGTCAGGGGGAATCAGCGGACTATGCTACAAAAAAGTAGCAGAGAGAGTCACAACATCATCATCACAAGCACAGGCACCACGCCGAACATGCCGATGGCGGTTAATAACATCAAAATACAAAATGCAGTTGAGATTCCTTTCATCACTTATGCCTTAAAGAAAAATAGGGGTGAGGTTGTTCCACTTGCCAACTCACAAACGCTACAACAACGAGAGAGACACCTTTAGACAGTAGTGTACACGGTAGGAATAAGCTGGCGCTGGTGGAGAGGTGAGCCTCACCCCCGTTTAGATTATGATTGTGGATTCGTTTCATTGGACTTCATATCCGAAATTTGCTTCATAGCTTTACGTGCGGTGTGGGACAGCTTAAATAAGTCATCTTGTGCAGCGTCGAACTTGTCAACCTGCACGTGGACTAAAGATGCCTCAGCTAACTGGATAATTCTTTTCATGTGTTCTGTAAAACTCAACATCAGCTAATATCCTTTCGTAAATATGCGGCAGTCGGCGCAGATACTGCTGCGGCCTAAACGAGTACCTGGGCAACCGACTACCGCTGGTAAATTTATTACTGGTGCACATTAAAGTAATTTCCGAGGTTTGCGGAAATACGCCCGATTCAACAGCAGAAAAATCAAACTCCATTGAGCCATTTCTAAAAGTATCCATACCAAATTCATATCTAATTTCATTGAGATTATCCTTTCAATTTGTGCGCAACAAAAAAAGCACTGCCTCACAATACCCGACCGAGGCATCCAGAACAAGCCTGGATGTCCACGTGGCCAGCGTTCGCCCTGCAGCGCCGCTGACGTTGTGGAAGGTAAAACATTACTTCCGGCAGAAGGTCACCTATTAAAACCGGCTCATTTTCTACGAGATATTTTGCGATTATCGTTCTCTCGATTTTCTCAGGGTCAAGGCGTTCATCCATTGCATCAAGAACGGCCGTAAATCTTCTGCTTTCAAAGTCACTCACAATGTCACCCTCTATCTCATCAGCAGTTTCGACAATCTTTTCGCACACGCCCCAGACAACACAACCCACAAAAGACACTTCTGAGCATCAACAAGGAAACGATACTTAGAATTTTCAGCATCCCAAACAACAACAAAACCACAACCGACACACTCAGAATCAATACTGAATTGGAGTTTATCAGGAAACTCAACAGGTTCCACTTCAATTTTACGTCCACCATCAAAAAGCAAAATCATAAGAATAGCACTGAGGTTTTTTTTCCGAGCATCATCCAATTTCGCATAATCAAATCGAAGTTTATAAGCAGAAGCCATCCAAATACTCCCGAAAAAAAACATTTCGATTTCAGTTAAGACAATCCCTGGGCAATGTCACCAAGGAGCATTTTTATCAAAGACATCACCCTCATAGGAACGAGCACCCGTCCCAGGGGGAGAGCGCTCATTCGCAGAGAACAGACTCGGCGGCAAAGGTTCGACCGGACTTAAATGACCAGGAGAATCAACATCTAACATTTCATCATATCCCTGGTACGAACGAGCGTTCAAAAAAACTGCTATACACCACCCAGCAATAAACATTTCTTCGGCGAGTTTATCACCAGCCATCCCACAACGCTGGATAGCTTTCCAACTACCCATCGGCTTCCAGGGAGAATCATCCGGCTTAACTTTCAATTTTGGCTGACAAAGCGCCACACGCTTTCGGCATACACCAGTAGCCCCGCACATTTTGAACCCCTTAGTAGCGTGAACAACCTCGCCCCGATGTTCGGCGGGAACCTCAAGCAAATTCGCAGGCAAGCCAGCATAACGGGCAATGTCACCGATAACAGAACGAAGTTCTTTCTCATAAACTTTCTTAATCTTAACGATATAACTATCACCTGTAATTTTACGCCATTTCTCTGAAATCCGGTCTGTAGGCCAATAAAAGCCGACCAAGAGCATATGGAAATGAACGTGCCATCCTGGAATCCCATTACTTTTACTTCCATCACTCCATTTATTTTGCATAAACCAAACAGTCCCATCGACATACATCTTCCATTCCTTAGTGCGACGAAATTTATGCAGGTTCTTTATAGCCAGGGCAACCTGTTCTTCGAGTGACATCCCGCTATGTAATTGAGTTAACGTAAGGAACCGAATCACATATCCCTTACGGAGTAGCCGACTGAAATATCTATCACAATTATCAGCTATAAGATTTTTTTTCACCTTACCACAAACAGGACACCAACGCCTACGACACGAATTAGAACGCCATCTCATTTCTCCAGTTTTTACATTCTGTTCTGCCCAAACATTTGTCCGACAAGCCCTAAATTTCTCCAGTTCATACGTACCATCTTCCTCATCGTTGTCAGATAAAACTTGCTCCAAGACAGGAACCAAATCAGGATATTCTCGAAATAAAATGTCCCGATAACTCATTCCAGCCAAAAACTCGTCACGAGGGACTTCCACGTCCGGCTCAAAATCCGACTCAGATTCAGCAGAAAAATGTCTGTTTATTTCTTTGTTATGGACTTGAGTAACAACAGCCGTCGAATCCATCTTACCCATCCCCCCTACTCAGCCCACTTACCCTACCTGGCAAAGACGGAGCTGAAACAGCTCCGAAGTTTTGCGCATTGCTGGCGAAAAGCAGAGAGAGACAACCAGGGGCGGGCAGCTCGGGCGCAGACGATTTCCTCTCTCCGATGATACGATAAAAATCCCCAGGCACGCCAAGACGTTCATCCAAGTCTTGCGAAT
>JAUVYQ010000314.1 GCA_030603035.1 Phycisphaerae bacterium
GGCCTTGACACGTGCAAGGTTCCGCGGGTCTCGCTTTGCATACCTCGGTGGCAACGTCACTCGCTCGATAGCGTCACGGTACGGTGCAAAGTTCCTGCCGTACAAATCCTGGGCCAGAGAAACACCTGGTCCCCAACGGGCAGTCCCTTTTTCAAGTGCACCTCTCGTCCACTTTTCGGTACCTGCCAGCTTGACTCCTTTGCCAAAACGTTTTTTGGCAATCGCCTGTGTCACTCCCGCCTCGTATGCTCCCTCCGCTGCTGCGGTTGCAGTACCCCAGTCCCTCCGCGGATTCGATACGCCGGCTTCATAGTCTGCTGTCCTTCCTGGAGTGACATCAGCCCACTTTTTAGCTATATGCTCAATGGACCTGATAAAAGCCATCAGTTTGACCTCCTAATCGAAAATACGATCATAAATTTGAGCACCGAAAAAAAAACTCCAGATTACGTCTAATTTACTGAACGACTTCAAACCAAACCTGCAACTGTTGCATTGACAACAAGCCTCCAAAAAAAACCGGACTGATTTTATCGACTCAACGTTGAGTGGACAAATTACCTCCGCAATGAACTTTCTCATTTAGCCTCCGCTTCATTGTAACGAATCGTCGATGTCACCGCCAAGCAAAAGCTCTCTCATTTGCTCGAGGGAGCTTTTCCTCTGAGCAGTATACCTACTTTCATCGGCTTTGTCAACCTTCGCGAACAACTCAATGTTGTCTTTTTTACCAAGTCGCTCGCAGCTGAGCTTGTAGTAACCGTGTTTCATATAAAAATCCGCAGGATCTCCGCTTTTCTGGTCCATTTTACTGCGCACTATCTCTGGTTCGAGCCTGGCAATCATTTCGCCCCCGATGCCTTTGCCTCTGAAAGGCACCGCCACGAGCAAATGAATCAGTATATTACGATTTGTCTTTACCGCCCAACCAACAATAACACGCTCGCAAATAGCTAACAGGACATCATATCTCTCCAAATACTTTTTCTGTCGGCCGAAAGGTATAAAAAAATCATGAGTCGCCCCAGGGACATGATCACTAACCGCACCTCCCGTAAGCCAATAGTCCACAAAGCGAACTATCGCCTCTAAATCCTCGATCTCCGCTGCGCGATACTGTATCTCCATTCTATACAATTATACAACCGCCCAACAAAATCGCAAGAGCCAGGGGTGTTATCGCCCCGCGATAACACCTCCAGCACAAAGCACATATGCATAGCAGACAAGTTAACGCCCTGTTGCAGGACAAAAAGTACACGCACATCGCCGAATAGCAATATAACGAAAGCACATTTGCGAAGTCAAAAGTACACGCACATCGCCGAATAGCAATATAACAAAAGCACATTTGCGAAGTCAAAAGTACACGCACACCGCCGAATAGCAGCAACGGTGTAGCACCTAACTGGGCCGATTACGGTAGAATACCACAAAACTTAAATCGTCGCCACCAACCCCAACAAAACTGTTTGTAAGGTGGCTGGACTACTGAAAGTCGGCGCGCCTTCGCCCTATCCTTCGCCTCCCTGCTCGGGCCGGCTGACGCCGGCGCCGGGCTCGGCGCGAAAAGCGTGCTTAGCGGCGCCGAATCCATTCGCCGCCGCTATGTCGTGCCCGCCTTCCGTTGCCGGCTAACGCCGGCAAAATTTAACTTTGTAAGACGTTAC
>JAUVYQ010000101.1 GCA_030603035.1 Phycisphaerae bacterium
CCCTTTCAATGAATCGGTGAAAGTTTTATGGCCAAAGTCTACGGGAGATTTCAAGTCGATCCCAATCATTTTTTCTCACAACCTATTATATTTACTTGGTTTACAACAATTTAGTCACAAGTTAATGGGACAGTAGTGATAAGATTTTTTGCCGAAATAGTTAATCCAATCGTCCATAACAGCTCAAAATCAGCATATTTACCCCGTGAACGGTTACTATTATTTTTGCAGTATTTTAACTGCTTCTTCAACACTTGCTTTTTTGTGTACCATTTTGCTTAGTGCTTGAACTATTTTGTCCGGTTTTTTGTGCTGGAATGCATTTCGGCCGATTGATACACCTGCGGCGCCGGCTTTTAGTGCACCGGCCACCATTTTGAATATATCCTCGTCGCTGTCCATTTTCGGCCCGCCTGCAATAACGACCGGCACCGGACAGCCCTGAACTACTTCGCGGAAACTGTCGATGCTGTCGGTGTAGGGCACTTTGACAATATCAGCACCCAGCTCAGCTCCGACTCTGGCGGCGTGCTTGACATTTTCGACGTCATATTCGTCTTTGATTTTCGGCCCGCGCGCGTACATCATCGCCACAAGCGGCATCTGCCATTGCGAACATTGCCTGCTTACATAGCCCAGTTGCCGCAGCATTTCCTTGTCGGTCTCGGCACCGAGATTTATGTGGACGGAGACGGCGTCAGCGCCGAGCGTGATTGCCTCTTCGACAGTGCAGACCAGCTCCTTTGCGTTCGGGTCTGGACTTATTGATGTCCCTGCTGAAAGGTGAATAATCAGCCCCACGTCTTTGCCCGCGCCTCTGTGGCCAGCGCGGACGACCCCTTTGTGCATCAGGATGGCATTGGCTCCGCCGGCTACAACTTTACTGACCGCCGCCCGCATATCCGCCAGCCCTTCGATGGGCCCGACCGTAACGCCGTGGTCCATCGGAATAATTACCGTCCTGCGGGAATTGCGGTCAATTATCCTCTCGAGTCTTATCATTTTGCCTATCATTGTCAAACCTCCAATCAGGAAAGTTCAAAACATAAAGTTTAAAACGCAAAATCATAGCGTAAAGCTTAAAATCAAACGGGTTTTGAGTTCTAAACTATGATTTTTAGCTTTCAGCTTTAAGTTTTTAGTTTTTCACAATCTACCTGAAACAGGCCAGAACGCAAGAAAAAAAACGTATATTTAGTTCATTGTTCGTAGTTTGTAGTTCATAGCTGCAAGCAGCCACTGATTTTCACGGCCTGCCATTGCAATATCGTTCTCGATAATCTATTATATGGGCAAGTAGTTCGTTATATCCTGCAAGATACGAGATACGAGCGACGAGTCACGAGATACGAGTAAAATGACATATTTAGCCGTTCCCATAGCAGCGCAAAATTTAGATGAGGCAAGGCAGCAAATCAAAGCTGCGCAAGCCAGCGGTGCCGAGATGCTCGAGCTGCGAACCGATTGCCTCGAAAACCTCAGCGTAGATTTGGTAAAAAAATTAATTGTCGAGGCCAGAAGCGCTACCAAGCCATCGTTGCCGGCAATCGTAACCTGTCGTGACGAGAAGCAGGGCGGGGCGAGGGCTTACCCGCAGCAATTGCGAATCGATGTACTCACTAATGCCTTAAAAGCCGGCGCAGAATTTATTGACGCCGAATATGAAAATTTCCTCTTTGCGGAAAATCAGGAGAGAATCCGGAAAGCGCTGGCGCAAAACTCAAAGAGCCGGCTCATTTTGTCCGCCCACAATTTCAAAACAAAATTTGATAATATTGGAAAACTCCATCGTGACATCTCAACTGTATATCCAGCGGCGATAGCCAAGCTTGTCTATACTGCAAATCATATCAACGATTGCTTTGAGGCATTCGATTTATTGGCGAACAGCAGCGGCGATTCGATAGTATTCTGTATGGGCGCCGCCGGCCTTGTCAGTAGAATTCTTGCCAAAAAGCTGGACAGCTTTGTTACTTTCGCGAGTATCGACGATGAAAGCGCAACTGCGCCGGGGCAATTGACGATTGAGCAATTGAAAAGGTTGTACCGCTATGATTCTATAAATGCCGATACCGAACTTTTCGGCGTGATTGCCGACCCTGTCGGCCATTCGCTAAGTCCTGCTATTCATAATGCCTGCTTTGCCGATAAGGGTATGAACAAACTGTATTTGCCGCTGCTGGTGGAAGGCGGCCAGGCGGAATTTGACTCATTTTTGAGCAATATTCTCGCCAGAAGCTGGCTTGGCTTTGCCGGCTTTAGCATAACAATCCCACATAAACAAAATGCCTTGAATTTCGTTAAGGCAAAGGACGGTCTTGTTGAACCGTTAGCTGAAAAAATCGGTGCGGTTAACACGTTGGTAATCGGGGCAGACGGCAAACTTAGCGCCTACAATACCGATTACGCTGCTGCGTTAGATTCAATTACTTCAATACTGGACATTACCAGAGCCGAATTGAATAACTTACCTGTCGCTGTCATCGGCGCAGGCGGCGTCGCAAGGACGATAGTGGCCGGCCTTGCCGACGCCGGCGCCAAAATCAAGATTTACAACCGCACCGTAAAAAAGGCTGAGAAACTTGCCACCGAGTTTGGCTGCGATTTTGCGCCTCTGGACGAGTTGCCGAATGTCGATGCAAAATTGCTCATAAATTGCACCAGTATCGGAATGTATCCGAATATTGATGCAATGCCTTTCCCACAGGAATGCTTGAAAAAAGATATGGCGGTCTTTGATACTGTTTATAACCCCGCAGAGCCGTTGCTGCTAAAGCAGGCAAAGAAAAGAGGTGCAAAAACAATAGACGGCCTATCAATGTTTGTCAACCAGGCCTTAGCTCAATTCAAACTCTTCACCGACCAGGCCGCTAACGCCGACCTTATGAGAAAAACTATTTGTGATTGTCTTACTCGCAAATAGCCTGTATAATATGATCATGTAAAACGATGGGTAGTCCGGGTTTTTTGAGAAGGGTTAGCAATGAAATCCAAAAGATTATTTTTATGGGTACTTTCAATTGCACTTATTCTAATTTTGTGCTTCGTTTCTCCAGTAACAGGAAAAACCGCTCGGGATATCGCAAAAAAGGCATTTCCGTCTGTGGTAATGCTTGTTATGGAAGATAGCGCCGGGCAGCCCTTATCCTTGGGTAGCGGTTTCTTCGTTCGCAACGATATAGTTGCTACCAATCTCCATGTGATTGAAGGAGCGTCCGGAGGGTATGCCAAAATTGTTGGTGCGAAACCAAAATATGACATCACTGGCTATGTAGCTATCGACGAACGACGCGACTTGATACTTCTGAAGATAAAGGATGCCAATGCTCCTGTACTACGTCTCGGTGATAGTACAAAACTTGCCGTAGGTGACGAAATTTTCGCTGTTGGTAACCCGCAGGGTTTAGAAGGTACATTTTCCAAAGGTATTGTTAGCGCTATTCGAACCGTTGGGCATGATTTCCTTCTCCAGATAACGGCTCCTATATCACCTGGTAGCAGTGGTGGGCCAGTACTGGACGAACAAGGCAAAGTTATTGGCGTTGCCGTGGCTACGTTCAAAGGGGGACAGAATCTTAATTTTGCTATTCCCGGTTCATACTTGGCAGGTCTTCTGTCCGAAATTAAGCCAATTGTACGCCTCTCTGCGAAAACAACTCCCAAGCAGAGAAAGTCTCTTTTGGATGGTTTTGGTGGGCGAAGCGTTGAAGGTGTGATTGGTGGTGAAATGAGATGGAGCTGGCGATGGCATGGACCACTTGCTGGAGGATACTCTTTCTCAATACACAACGAACTTCGTGAAGGAGTCAAGGATGTATATTGTTTAGTTGTATTTTATGATCGAGCAGGCAAATCTATTGAAGCAGATATTGTGCAATTTAATGACGTCATACCTGGAGGTCTTGCTAGAAGGGTTACAAGCAAAGTACATCAAAGCGTTCAGGAATTGACAACCCCAGACGATTCACAAACTCCAACAACACGCATAGAATTCAGAATACTGGACTTTCGGATAGTCGAATCAAGCGAAGAAGGACTTTAGATCAATTTGAACTCTTCACCAGTCAGGATGCCAACCATGACCTTATGCGAAAAACTATTTCTGGTTGTCCGTGCTTTCAAATAGTGGAGTAAAATATGGGAAAAGAAAATTTATCGACACTCTGGCCTATTTTATATTTTAAGGCTGATTGGCCATCCAAAAGTTACAATTTTGATTTAGGTGTTAAGCTTATTAAGGCGGATAAAACTACGTTAGATGAGATAACCGAATGGAGTAGTGATAATAATTGTTGGCTTTCTAATATTCAGGGCGCTGACAACATGCGTTACAACACAGATTGGTTCTTGGCAATGCATCCTCCAGAAGTGACTGAACATGTTTCTGTAAAAGAAATCGGCATCTCATTTGTTGATAGCGTGCAGAAGGCTATTGTTGAGTCGTTTCTTATGTGCTTGCGACTTGTACGTTCAACACCCGCAATTTGTCCTTTTGAATTCCCCGCAGAAATCCACGAAGATTCCATCGAAGAAGTCGATACCAATGATGATTTTTATGGAATAAATTCTGACCAGCCACCTGTTTACTCTCCGGAGATCTTTGAAGTAGGTGACTTGCAGCTCTTAGCGTTCCTTTGGTCAACTCTCATTAAACTTCGTAAACTTGATTATTGGAAGGAATTAATTAACAAAGAAGAATTTTTCGCAGCCTGTGACAAAAAAGCAGGCGAAGATGCCACGAAGGAACTGGTAGACATGCTGATGTCGCACCCATCTTATGCGGATGTTTCACAGGAAGAGAGGAAACGTGCTAGAGAACAGTGGGCCACTTCCGTTGAGGAGGCAAAAAACAAAGGGGATGAATTCTTGAAGGAATTTTACAAAAAGAGTTTTCAAAAGGTTTTTTTAGAGAAACAAGAGGAGGTATTTTCTAATCGCACGCGAATAGGCAGAGCCTTAAACCTCTTTTATGAAGGTCTTGGTTTACCGCTATTACATAGTTTTTTGTCAATGTCTTTAGTGTTGGAGACACTGTACACAATTGGAGAAGGCGAGATATTGCATAAGCTTGCTGTCAGAACAGCCAAGATTGTCGGCAAAGACCAGACTTTGGAACAACGAAAGGACATGTATAGGCGAACCAAGAAAGTCTACGCGGCACGCAGTGATATTGTCCACGGTGAAAAGTTGATTGACGTTATTGATCCAGAAGTATTGAAGGACGCGTTCACTCTTGCCCGTCGCAGTCTCCAATCCATATTATTGAGGGAGGAGCTCTCAAGATTGTACTCAAGTCCTGGGACGACTGACAAGCCACTAAAAGGGAAAAGAAAGAAGGAAAAAGACACTGCCTATAAAGCCATCAGAGATTTCTTTTTAGATTTGGACTTAGATGTGAAATAAGAGCAGGCGAGCCGTTAAGAATCATAGCGGTTGCTTTTGTTGCTTTAAGTGTTGCCCGATTTAATTGTTGCTCTGCGATGAGGATTATTGGTATATTAAAGGCGGCAGAAAGAAAAAATTAACCGCAGAGAACGCAAAGGAAAAACAAGAGTAAAAGAAGATGGATTCCCGCTACCCGCTTTCGCGGGCACAATCTTCGCAGGAATGACAGAGAGGGCTAAATCATAAATGGTGACGATGGCTCAGATAGAAGAATTAGTCCGACGAATTGGGCAGCAGTTTCATCCTGAACGGATTGTGCTTTTTGGTTCTTATGCTTCTGGCCAGGCCGCGGAAGATTCGGATGTGGACCTGCTGGTGGTTGCTGATACTACCTTACCGCCGCGTGAACGTTATGGTGCCGTCAGGCGGCTGGTTGCTGATTTTCCCGCCTCGTTTGACATTATTGTGAAGACCCCGGAGGAATACGCCCGCTGGCGGTCGGTTGTGAATCATATCGTCTATTTCGCAGATAAATACGGGAGAGTTCTCTATGAACGACCAGACTCGTGAAGCCGTCCGACAGTGGCGGGCAAAAGCCCAGAGTGACTGGACGGCGGTGGAGATTCTGCTGGCCAGTGAGCGGTGCCCGGCTGAAACGGTTTGTTTTCACTGCCAACAGTTTGTTGAGAAACTGTTAAAAGCATTTCTTACCCGCCGTGGTATTGAGACGCCAAAAACGCACGATTTGCGAAGGTTAATCCAGTTAGCCGAGCCATTCGCGCCGGAGCTTTCCCTGTTGTCTGATGCATCGGACACATTGACCATTCATGGGGTTGAGACGAGATATCCTGGTGACTGGCGCCAGATCGAGCCATCGGAAATGAATCAAGTAGTTGAACTATCAAGACAGTTCGGCGATATACTGCTTGCGAAACTGGAACAATGAATAATAGCCGGGTGGGGATTGCAGCTTTGGCCTCTAATGTATGATGTTGCCATTTAGTTATTGCTCTGCGATAACAATTATTGGTATATTAAGGGCGGTAGGAAGAAAAAATTAACCGCAGAGAACGCAAAGAGCGCATAGAAAAAACAAGAGTAAAAGAAGATGGATTCCTGCTCCATCTAAAGCCGGATTCCGTTCCGTCCAAGGAAGGCCGGATCTTCGACAAACAGAAGCCGGATTCCGTCAAACAGATGCCGGATCTTCGACTTCGACTTCGCGGGAATGACATTGAAAGAGATGAGAATATGGCTATCCATATAGATATATCCAGGGACAAAATCGAGGCGTTCTGTCAACGCAATCATATACGCAGCCTTTCGCTTTTCGGCTCCGTGTTGCGGGATGATTTTGGGCCGGACAGCGATGTGGATGTACTGGTGGAGTTCGAGCAGGGACAGGAGCCTGATTTAATGGCTTTGGTCTCGATAGAGAGTGAACTGTCCGACATTTTGGGGCATAAGGTAGATATGGTTGAGCGCGAATCGGTCGAGCAAAGCCAAAACTATATCCGGCGGCGGCATATCCTGCAATCCGTGGAGGCGGTTTATGTGGCGTGATGACGCTTATTTACTGGATATGTTGCTGGCGGCGCGCAAGGTTCGGGACTTCACCCGAAACGTTACCCAGGAGCAGTTTCAGGGCGACGAACTCACGCAGAACGGGGTTATGCGCCAAATCCAAATTATCGGAGAGGCCGCTCGTAAGGTTTCACCCCAGTATCAACAGGCACATTCGGATATTCCCTGGGAGGGAATAATCGGTATGCGGAATCGACTCGTTCATGAATACTTCCGCATCATTCCTGAAAGGGTTTGGGACGTGGTCGAGAAGAACATACCGGAATTGATTCGACTCATTGAGCCGCTTGTGCCGCCTGATGAATCATCGGAAGTCCAGGATTGACGCGGTTAAAACCAAGATATGGGTACTCCACGCAGTATTGACATTTCCCAATTTAATTGTTGCTCTGCAATAACAATTATTGGTATATTAAGGGCGGCAAAAAAGACAAGGTATTTATATATGGACGTTCAGAAACAGATTGATTTCTGGAGAGCCAGTGGCGATGAGGACTTTGCGGCTGCGGAGTCGCTGCTGGAAAAAGGTCATTTGCGACATTGTCTTTTCTTTGCGCACCTTGCTATTGAAAAAATGCTCAAAGCGCATGTGACCCGGCAAACGAAAGACGTTCCGCCACGCACTCACCATCTTGTTCGTCTTGCCGAGATTGCGGGTTTAAAGCTTGAATTGGAGCAGGAAAACTTCCTGCGCGAGTTTGGTGTCTACCAGCTGGAAGGCCGTTACCCGGACTCCGAGCAAATTTCGCCTGATTTGAATACTGTCCGGGAGGAAATTTCAAGAGCCAGGGAAATGTTAAAATGGTTGAAAACACAGTTATAGAAGCGGTACAGAAGTATCTCGCCGCGCTGCCACGTGTGGGAATTCATGCCCGCAGGGCCATCCTGTTCGGTTCTTTTGCGTGTGGTCGCGCTGATGAATATAGCGATATAGACTTGATTGTGATCGCCCCGGAATTCGATGGTTCGCGAGAACTCTCGCTGGTTAAAGCGCTTTGGCAAGCAACTGCCAGCGATAACCGCATCGAGCCTATTCCTTGTGGCGAACAGGAGTGGGAAACCGACCAGGGACGTCCCATTCTTGAAATTGCCCGGCGCGAAGGCATTATCATTGCTGTATAAAAGGAGTTGTTGATATAGGAAATAATTCATAATGGTGACGATGGACAGAATAGAAGAGTTTAGCCAAAGGATAGGACGTGAATTTGGTGCTGAACGGGTGATAGTCTTCGGCTCCTATGTGCGAGGGATGGTCACGGAGGATTCGGATGTGGACCTGCTGGTCATCGTTCCTTTTGAGGGCAGAAGCGTTGACCAATCGGTGAAAATTAGGATGAAGCTGCGGCCTCAGTTTCCCGTTGACCTGCTCGTGCGGACTCCCGAAAAGGTGCGAGAGCGAATGGAGATGGGCGACGGTTTTATGCGGGAGATTCTTGAAGAAGGGAAGGTACTCTATGAAGCCGATAGCTGCTGAGTGGGTCGCCAAGGCCGAAGGGGATTTTGCAACGATGGAGCGCGAATGCCGTGCGCAGGAAAATCCGAACTATGACGGCATCTGCTTTCACGCACAACAATGCGCCGAAAAATACCTCAAGGCTCGGCTTTGCGAGGCAGACGTTTCTTTCAGTAAAATCCACGACCTGGTTGTTCTGCTTGAGCAGGTTCTTGTTGCTGAGCCGGAATGGGAGACTTTCCGTGAGGACCTTGCTTACCTTTCGGATTTTGCCGTAACTTTCCGCTATCCCGGCGAGTCTGCCGACAGGGAATCGGCACTCGATGCCCAGAATCGCTGTCGCCTGTTTCGCAATGTAGCGCGCAATGCACTGGGGCTGGAAACATAAACTTGTTAAGGGCAAGTTCAATGGATAAGAGTAAAAGCAAATCTGAAAAAGTTGTTTTGGCGTATAGTGGCGGGCTGGATACCAGCGTAATCCTGCCGTGGCTCAAGGAGACCTACGGCTATAAGGTGATAGCATTTGCAGCGGACCTCGGCCAGGGCGAGGAGCTTGCGGGCATAAAGCAAAAAGCGCTTAAGTCCGGCGCGGTTAAGTGCGTAGTCAAAGACCTGCGAAAGGAGTTTGTCGAAGATTACCTCTGGCCGATGCTTAAATCAGGCGCCGTCTATGAAAAGGGGTATTTGTTAGGCACGAGTATTGCCCGGCCCTTAATCGCAAAGCATCAGGTTGAAGTCGCCCACGCTGAAGATGCGACAGCGGTGGCCCACGGTGCGACCGGCAAAGGCAACGACCAGGTGCGCTTTGAATTGACCTATATGGCACTGGACCCGTCACTGAAAATCATCGCTCCCTGGAAAGACCCGAAATTTACGTTGACTTCTCGTGAAGCAGCCGTCGATTATGCCAAAAAGCATAAAATCCCCATCGAACAGACAAAGAAGAAAATCTACTCTCGCGACCGCAA
>JAUVYQ010000169.1 GCA_030603035.1 Phycisphaerae bacterium
GAACGCCGTTGGGTGTGTGCTGCAATATGGCGCTGGTGTGCGTGGCCACTTGGCTTTTGGAAAGTTTCATACTAAATTCTCCTGCCGCCCGGACCCTAAGCAGGCCTCTCAGGCATCTTTTCCTTCAAAGCGTTCAGAACTTTCTTCCGGAATATTTCGGCTCCCTCTTCAGCGCTGGAGCTGCTTAGAATCTCATCGTTGATCTTCCAATTAATTCCCTCGCCACAGCGCTCCATACAGAACGAGCCTTTCAACTCGACCATATCCTCGAGTCCCTTTTTGGTCAGAAAGTCGTTGAAGCGAGCTATCATCTCCCGGGCACCCTTGATGTGGCACGAGCTGCCCACACATACGGTTACGGTAATCATCGAGTACTCTCTTTATGCTTTTCTTTCTTTTTATCTTTCTGAGTTGCTAAGACAAGTTCCTGGGCAGCGAGCCGACGCTTGCTGGCTGCCAATTCCTTTTCGTCGACCAGTTTCAGTGCTCCTGTAGGACAGGCCTCAACGCAGGCCGGTTCTTGGCCCGCCTTGGTTCGCTCAATGCAAAGGTCGCACTTAACCATAGCTTTGCCGTCGCTGGAAACATCGATAACTCCGAACGGACAAACCACAAGGCAAAACTTACAGCCGATGCACCTGTCTTGTTCAATCAACACAGGCCCATCAGGTTCCTGTCGATATATTGCCGCCGTCGGGCAAACCGCAATACACGGCGCATCATCACAGTGCCTGCACTGCAGTGGCACTGCAAATTCTCCTGCCGCCTCCACCGTAACCCTACGCTGCGGCCTCGGCGATTCCGCTATCGCCTCTTCAAGTACTTTCGACTTCGAATGCACCAGCGCACATGCCAGTTCACAACTTTTGCAACCCAGACATTTCTCGATATTTATCATTATGACTTTACCCATTTTCGTCTCCGAAACATTTAGACAAATTGTTTATCACTGATTTCAGAACCGGCGCTGGGAAAAATTAAATCTGCTAATCCATTCTTCGCTTTTCGCAATTGCTCTACAAGTTCAGCATCGGCTTTAATCACCGGCGTACGTCTCATGTCCGCTTCCTGCACAGAGCGCCTATACCGAAGGCTGCCCAGCAGAGCTACATTTTTCAATTGAGATTTTATCACGTCCATTTGAGCCGTTTCTGTAATCTTGTTTGCGATTGCCGCAACGTGTTTTATTCCCAGCCCTTTGGCCATTCGTGCTATATTTCTCGCGGTTTCAATGCTTCTGCCGCCCGGCTCAACAACTACTACCAGGGCATCAATACCCTGAACGCTTGCTCTGCCCATAAACTCAACGCCGGCAGCCAAATCGACCAAGACCACCTCTTGCCGCTGCAGTATGGTGTGTGTCAGCAGTGCCTTCAAAAACGCTCCTTCCGGGCAGGCACAGCCCATCCCCGCCTGCGTAATGGCCCCTAAAACCAGCAATTTTACGCCATTAACTTCAACCCAGTATTTCTCCGGCAAATCGCTGACTTTAGGGTTTAACTTAAAGTACGCCCCCACCGCCTCTTTTCCGGTGCCGGTGCGGTCGGCAATTAGCTGTTTCATTTTGATAAGCGGCTCCGGGCTTTGCTCGGAAGGTAGGCCAAAAGCTGAAGCAAGGTTGGTATTTGGGTCAGCGTCGATGGCGAGAACGTCAGAACCGCTTTCAGCAAATAGTTCTGCCCAGACCGCACAGACTGTGGTCTTGCCTACACCCCCTTTGCCGCCGATTGCTATTTTTAAGCCCAACATTACAAATATAATAACGGCCTTTCATCTGGGCCGTGTGCGCTCCCATATTTAAGCAATATAGAATCAGGCCGTGCATTAAATCCTGTATGTTAGTGCTCTTCTCTCATGCTGTCAAGCACTATTCCATACAAATTTTTCTCTGATATTGTCGAGCGCTACCCCATAAAAACTTTTCCCCAATACGGTCAACGCTGTATAGCCAAAGGTTCTTTCCGGGTAACCCAGCAGCTTATTGACCTTTGAATTACTAATGAAACTTGGGTGGCACCCTCAAACTTGTTTGGGGGTGTTAAAATGCCTTATTCGAGTGTTTGGGCTAAGTGCTCGTTTCATTTGTTTTTCAAATTTCAATAATTGCTTTCTGCAGCGGCCTTTACTAATGCCTCAACGGTTAGATTCACGGCTGCTCCCAGGGCGTCCAACGGCAGGTGAGTACCTGCGGTTTGGTCGAATAGTATTGATGCTCGGGCGCCGAATTCCTCATCGCTTCGCCAGATTACTATCGTTAACGGGACCCGGGGCAATACGTACAACTCAATAGAAGCATCGCCGAATTCACATCGTTTAGCGTCAAACTGCTCCGCAATCTGGTATAGCCGTTCGGGATACTCTCCAAACGCGTTTTGCAATTTTTCGGTAGGGGGGCTGTGCAGCCCTCTGAAGAAAAACTGCCCACCCGGCAAAGTTTCCGGCCTGGCAAGTTTGTTGGCGAGCGGCAAATCTTGAGCGTTTATCAGGTACGCAAGAAGGCAAAGCTGCTCGAGAAACTCTGCAGCTATCGGTGGTGAACCTGACTGGACGGAAAAGATTTCCTTATCCGAGAGATTAACTGCATACTCGGTATTCAGCAGGGCGATAACGTAGCGCTCCGGGGAGCTTCGGTATTGACACTTCGCTCTTTTAGCGGTTTTCTGCCGGTCGAGCTTGTCAAGTTGTTCCCACAGCCCTTCATGAGTCATTTCGTTCGTACCCTTTACTCGTATTTCGTATCTCAATAATCAATAATCAATAATCAATTATTTATGTCCTTTGCCGAGCAGCATATCTATTGCATGGGGAAGGACCTCTAAGATTATTTCCAGCGATTCTTTAACCGCCTTCGGGCTGCCGGGCAGATTGATGATAAGCGTATTTCCGCGAATACCGGCTACGCCGCGCGACAGCATAGCATTTTTAGTTTTTTTCAGTCCCTCAAACCGCATTGCTTCAGCTAAGCCGGGGACCATTTTTTCGCACACCGCAGCCGTGGCCTCGGGCGTAACGTCTCGAGGCCCAAGGCCGGTGCCGCCGGTAGTAAAGACAATATCGACTTCTGTCTCATCGGCAAAGTATATAAGCTCTTTTTTGATATCTTTCTGTTCATCGGGCACAACTTTATACTGGCAAATCTCGAATTTGTCGGCGTCGAGCCCCGCCCCTCGGAGGGGCTGGGCGAGCATATTCTTGATGGTTTGTCCGCTTACGTCTTCTCTTTTTCGCTGCGAGCAACTGTCGCTGACTGTCAATATTGCTACCTTAATCATTTGGGTTTAGTACCTCTATAGTATCGCCGGGCTTGATTCTGCCCGGCTTTGTTACTTTTGCAAAAACACCTTCTCGCGGCATAACACAATCTCCGATTTGCTGAAAAATTTCACAGCCGCTGTGGCATTCTTTGCCGAATTGCGTGATTTCAACTTCAGCATCGGCGCCGAGTCTGAGTTTACTGCCGATGGCTAAAGCCGGCAGGTCAATTCCTTCCGTGGTGATGTTTTCCGCAAAATCTCCCGCCGAGACGTCGGCCCCTTTTGCTCTCATTTTTTCGATAGATTCTTGTTCCAGCAGACTGACCTGCCTGTGCCAGTTGCCGGCGTGGGCATCGCCCTCTATGCCGAAGCCGGCTTTCAACTGAGCATCGGGGACATTGTACTTCTTTGTGCCCCGGTCTTTGGAAATTGATATAGCTTTAATTCTGCCTTTTGTAGGTGCCACTTTTGCCTCCGGTTTTTTCCAGCAGTTTTACCTGGCTTATCACCATATCCTTTCCTTTGTACTTTAGCATATCGTAAATAGTAAGGCACCCGGCACTTGCTCCACAAAGTGCTTCCATTTCAACGCCGGTCTTGCCTGATGATTTAACCTTCACATTCACGCAAACCGATTTGTTCGTTTCGTCCATCACAAAATCAACTTTCACCGCCTCAATTGAAATAGGATGACACATCGGAATTATTGAAGCTGTTGCTTTTACAGCGTTTATTGCGGCTATCTTTGCCGTCTCAAGAACATCACCTTTCGGACATTGCCCCTGCTGGAGCACCTCAAACACCTCATCTCCAAGAACCACACACCCCGTCGCGGTAGCAGTTCTTACAGTAACGTCCTTCCCGCTTATATCTATCATATCTTTTACCTTTTCCTTTCTGTTTTTTCTCTGCGTTCTCAGCGTTCTCTGCGGTTAATTTTTTCCTTTTCTTTCAGCCTCCAATCTCGTTCATAAGCCGGTTCCTGCAGGAGCTTCCGTTTTCCGGTTTTTCCGCTACCGCTTCGAGTATCGAGCCGCCAATGTCGTCAAAGTCCACTTTTATCTCATTATCAGAGAAAAGACACGGCTTGAGAAACCCATCAGCGGTCAGTCTGAGCCGATTACACTGGCTGCATTTAGGCGGCCGCTCCGTTCTGAACCGCCTGCTCAAATCAGACCTGTCATAAAGTGAAAACTGCATAATCTTTTGAAGCCGCAGCCCCCTTTGCTCACAAAAGGTCTTCATCCTTTCGACATCCTCTTCAGTGGTATCGTCGAGAATGACCATATTAATCTTTATCGGCGTAAGCTCTGCTTTGACAGCCGCATCGACGCCTGCAAGGGCCTGACACAAATCCCCGCCGCGGGTAATCCGCTGATACCTGTCCGCATCGAGTGAATCTATCGAGATGTTCACACGTGCCAGTCCGCTTCGCTTCAGTTTCGCCGCCTTTTCTGCAAGCAGGGAGCCGTTCGTGGTCATACAGACCTCGTCGATACCGTCAATAGCTGCGAGCTTTGCCACTAATTGTTCAACGTTCTTTCGCACTAACGGCTCTCCGCCGGTTAGCCGAACTTTTGTTATACCCATTTTCGCAGCGGCTTTGGTCAGCGACTCTATCTGCTCGTAAGAAAGAATTTCACTGTGGCTTTTATACACAAAAGGTGCTTCCGGCATGCAATACACGCAGCGGTGATTACAGCGGTCCGTTACGGATATTCGCAGGTAATCTATTCTTCGATTAAATCTGTCTGACAGCAACGGCAGCTCCCTCCCTGACTTCTGCTGCGCCGGCGGGTATGCAAAGCAGGCCGTCAGCTTCGCACAGCGCGTTAATATGCGCAGAGCCATGATACTCAATCTT
>JAUVYQ010000146.1 GCA_030603035.1 Phycisphaerae bacterium
ACTAAATCACTGAGTGATACAGAAAAGTACGGGTATTTTTGCGAAGAGTACGACCACCTTGGTAAGATGATATCCAATTTCATTAAGTCAGTGGATGGTGGCCATAAAACGAGAATCTAGTATCGAGAATCGAGAATCGATAATGGCGAATTTTTACAGGGATAACAACGATATACAATTTTTGTTCAGGCACATAAACCTGGCCAAATTGGCGGCAGTTTGCGAAGATGGTTTCAAGTTCGCGAAAGAATTCGATTATGCCCCGGCCAACGTTGATGAGGCGATACAAAATTATGATATGGTCCTCGATTCACTCGGTCAGTTGAGCGCAGAGTTTATCGCTCCGCGTGCTGAAGATGTTGACCGCGAGGGTAATATCCTTAACGAAGACGGCTCGGTTACATATGCAAAGGGGATTACCGAGTCTCTTGAAAAACTTGCCCAGGCCGAGGTTATGGGCTTTACGCTGCCCCATCGGTTTGGCGGTTTGAATTTTCCGAACGTTATTTACTCGATAGCCATCGAGATGGTCTCGCGAGCAGACGCTTCACTTATGAACATATTCGGCTTGCAGGGAATTGCCGAGACAATCAACGCTTTTGCGATAGAAGAAATCAAACAGAAATACCTGTACGATTTTTGTGCCGGCAAGGTAACCGGCGCAATGGTGCTGACCGAGCCGGACGCCGGCTCCGACCTGCAATCGGTCAAGCTCCGCGCATTTCAAGATGACAGCGTCAACTGGTTCCTGCACGGCGTAAAACGGTTCATAACCAACGGCTGCGGCGATGTGCTACTGGTATTGGCCCGCAGTGAGCCGGACCGAGCAGGAGGCCTCGGCCTGAGCTTATTTGTCTGCGACAGAGGACCCACGGTCCATATTCGCCGACTGGAAGACAAGCTGGGTATCCACGGCTCGCCGACCTGTGAAATATTCTTCGACAACACGCCGTGTCAAATAATCGGCGAACGCCAACGCGGCCTGGTAACATACGTTATGAGCCTGATGAACGGCGCCCGCATCGGCATTGCGGCCCAATCGATGGGTATTGCCGAGGCTGCTTTCCGCCTTGCTCGTGATTACGCCGCGAGCAGGAAACAATTCGGGGTGGCTATTGAAAAGCTCCCGGCGGTTCGCGATATGCTCATTGATATGAAGATTGCTATCGAAGCAGGCCGTGCACTCTTGTACGAAACTTCACGCGTAGTGGATATAGAAATCGGATACGCCAAACGACTTGAAGCAGATTCCCGCTTGCGCGGGAATGACAGTAGGGACAAGGCAGAGGCCAGACAGCTTAAGAATGAATCTCGAAAATACAAAAGATATGCGGCAATGCTGACGCCGATGAGCAAATATTATTGTTCCGAGATGTGCAACAGAGTCGCTTACGATTCGATTCAGGTCCTCGGCGGCAGCGGCTATATGCGGGACTATGCCTGTGAACGGCACGCCCGCGATGCCAGAATTACAACTATTTACGAAGGGACAAGCCAATTGCAGATTGTCGCTGCGGTCCGCGGCGTCTGCAGCGGCACGGTGGAAAAATTCATTGCCGAGCTTGCTCAGCAGCAGTTTCAACCCAAAGTAAAAGATTTGGTCGAAAAACTTGCCGAAGGGACGGAACAATTGAAAAAGTCGGTTGCCTTTGTAAAAGAAAACGGCAACGAATATATGGACCTCTACGGCAGAGCGCTGGTCGATATTGCAATAGATTTGATTACGGGCTTCTTGCTCTGCGGCCAAGCAAGCACGAAAGTAGATATGGAAGTCGCTGCTGCTGAAAATGGGCAGGCCGATAACGGCGAAACAATCCCTATGAAGCAGCGCAAGGCAATGCTCGCCCGCAGATACATTACCAAAAACGCACCTAAAATTGCGGCTCTAACAGAACTAATTTGCACCGGCGACAAATCAACATTTACAGACTATGAGACACTAATTGGACCAGTTAGTGAATTAGTGGATTAGAGATTAGTGAATTAGGGACTGGTTGGTTAAGAGGCAAGATGGCTAAAGGATTTTATGAGCTGAATATATGGAAAAAGGGGTACGAACTTCTAATGGAGATCTACAAAATAACAGCAGCATTTCCAAAGGAAGTAAAATATGGCCTATCCCACCAAATGAGAGATTCAGCTAATTCAGTTATTACAAATATTGCCGAAGCACACGGCAGATATTATTTTGCTGATAAAACAAGAGTTCTTTATACATCCCGTGGGGAATGTGAAGAAACAAGAAGTCACTTGAGAGTCGCTTCAGGGCTAAAGTATATCGACAAAAAGGTGTTTACTTACCTGGATTAAGAATATGAAGGATTGTCAAAAGGAATAAGTTCCTATATTCGGTTTCTTAAAAAAGACTAATCCACTAATTAACAAATTAACTAATCCACTACCATGCTTCGAGCAGTTATATTCGATTTCGACGGGGTAATAACCGACTCCGAGATTTTACACCTTCGTGCTTTTAATCGAGTGTTAGCTCAATTTGGCATTGAGATAAAAACAAAGGATTATTACAAAGATTATCTCGGCCTAACCGATGTCGATTGCTTTCAGTTAGTTGCGCATAAAGGTCGGCTCGGACTCGATGGCCGGGAAATCAAAACTCTTGTAAAACAAAAAAACCAGGTATTTCAAGAGCTGGCAAAAACCGAAGGCAGGATAATCGAAGGCGTGCGCGACTTCCTGGAGATGCTCAGGCAAAACAATGTTCCGATGGCAATATGTTCGGGTGCGGTGCTGGCGGAGATTGAACTGATATTAGAAGAGGCCCGGCTGCGCCCCTTCTTTGCGGTGATAGTTTCCGCTGAGCAGATAAAAAGGGGTAAGCCGGACCCGGAGGGCTTCTTGTTGACTTTGCAAGAACTCAACCACGAACGGCAAATTCATATTGAAAGCGACCAATGCATCGTGATAGAAGATTCACATTGGGGACTGGAAGCCGCAAAAGCAGCCGGAATGCACACTATTGCCGTAACGAATTCCTACGATGCCGAGCAGCTGGCTATGGCTGAAAGGATCGTTACGCGGCTGAATGAGTTAAGTATAGACGATTTGCAAAAACTTTGTGCCTAACCGCGTCTGGTGTGCAGTACATAAATCCGAATATCGAAATCCGAAATTCGAAACAATATCAAATGACCAAAACTCGAATGACCAAAACGTGAGATGTCATTGCGAGCCCGAACGAAGTGAGGGCGCGGCAATCTCATCCGTTACCTTTTAGATTGCTTCGCTGCGCTCGCAATGACACTTCGTATCAGTTTTGAAAATTTGAACATTAGAATTTCGAACTTGTTTCGGATTTCGTGCTTCGTATTTCGAATTTAAAATTCGCTATCTTTTCCCCTGCAATGCGCCGGGGCCGATGATTTTAACGGTACCTTCAGCCGTTCTTACGTTATACTCAATCCCGTCAACAAGAGCACCGTTGAAATAGCACGGCTGAAGCTTATCGCCCTTAACCTTCATTATGAACTCGTTGTGGTCATAAAACAATTCACTGCCTACGAATTGATTATCATCGTCTGAGTAAGTAATCCCACCTGAGGCGGTCAACGTTGAAAGCTCAGATTGGCCGTCAGCGGTTTGGTAAAGGTTAGCTTCTACGTGACTTGCAGTGGCTACGGTATGTTGACCATACTGACCGTTAACAATAGGAATGTAGTTAATAAGCATTGCTTGCGACCCGGCGTCAGCAACAATTCGATTTTCCTCTAAAAAATACTTCAACGTATCAAAATTCTCTACAATCGCCCAACACGGCCTTCGCAAACTGAACCTGCCCACTTCTTCATTCGGCTCCGAGACTCTGGAATTATCGAGCGCTATTGTTCCCGGCCCGGCAGCCAGAAACAACTGCTGGGCGGCGTCATAGTCAAACTGGACGCATTTTAGCTCAACCCCGCTAAGCAATTTTTCCCCCGCCGTTTTGAGAGTTACAAGCCTGACCACCCCGCCGCTGGCGGTCAGATGTTCAATACCTGGCGTCAAATCAGAGGAGCGCTCCTCCTTATCCTCGGATATATTTACCGTCAGCTTCTGCCCCGAAAACGTGTACTTTTGTTGAAGGCCCGAATCCTCTCGAAGCATCGTACACAGACAATCACCTTCGAAGACGGCCTGGTTCAGTGCGGGGAAAAACTCGGCCTTTTTCCGCGCGGTTACTTTTACCGGAATGATTTTCTTCTCATCTTCGCTATGAATTTTATCGCCTGTGTAAAATGTAAGCTCGGACGGGCCACTGGCAAGGGTATTGCCGGTAGCTGCACAATAATCAATCTTCTGAGCAACGAATACGGTTCGGTCTTTAGCTTCTTTCAAGACTTTGAGCGCCCGGCTGTCAGTCCCGGTTACCTCGCCGGCGGGTTTAGCAGGGTTTTTACGTGTTCTGGGAGAGCCCATCGGCGTAACAACAATACCGCCGTCACAGGTTACAACAATATCGACAAGCTCTTGCGCCGATGCTGATTCAGTAGGCTCGTCCTGTTTTGCAGCAGTAACCTTGCGCTCCTCAACGTCATCTGTACCGCCGACATCGGCCTTATCGGATTCCTTATCTGAGGCTTTTGGTCGGAAGATGTTGTTAATGGTAACTTCATCATAAGCAAAAACCCACTCCTGTGGACTTTTTATGAGAACGTTCTTAGTGAATACGCATCTGTAATTTTCACCTTTCGCCTGTTCGCCTGCTCGTGTGCTCGCCGTTGGTAATGGCTTTGTTTTTCGAGAGTCATCAGCCACAGCAGGTTCGACCGGCTGCTGCGTTTTGGTCCGGCTGCCGGCTTCGGACGGCCTATCAACGTCCGTCCGGCCCGCTGAAAACAACCCCGTCTCTGATGGAACCTTTGCATACAAACTCTCCAGATGAATTATTCTAAAAAATTCGAGTCGGTCCAGCTCCTCATTATAGATAAGCTCCAATCCCCTGCCGAGCATCTGAGTATCCTGGGAGATAAATTTGACCGGCCCACGAGTCGAAAATTGCGATTTCTCGCTGATAAAATCGACATCGTCAAGGTAAATAAAGCTTTCTTTGATGTTACTGTCGTTTTGAGGCAAAATGTGAATAACTACATTTTCGGTAAGTGTCACGTCCTTCGGGCTGACCATACCCACAGCGGTTTCGACTCGAACCCTCCCTTTATCAGACGTGATGTAACATTTAAAACTGCGCCGAAAAATATTCATATACGGTTTTTCAATATCCCATTCCTCCCCTGCATCGTGAAGAAGTTTTTCAAACCCCCATTCCCTTATAACTTCTTTAGTCTCTTTGTCAAAATCTGTGAATCTGGCCTTTCGGATAGCCGGAACATAAACATCGCCAATCCTTCCGCCTTCACCGACAAACCCACCAAGGTTGCCGTCGGCAATAGTGTCAGTAAATTCTTTTCCCGCATCAATATCAATCGGAGGCGTTTTGCTTATCCAGCTATAAAGCAGATATATTACAAGTACGGCCCCCAGTGAAATAAGCCATACATAGAATTTTCGTGCGCCAAAGCCCATAGCAACCCTATTTCGCCATTACGGCAAATATCTTTTCATAAGCTCCTGCCATCTGCCGGTATTTTTCAGAATGTATTCTATTACCTCTCGCACAGCTCCGCTGCCGCCGCAACGAGCGGTTACATAATCGGCATATTGCTTCACTTCATCAACCGCATTGGCAACAGCTACTCCAAACCCAACGTATCGAATCGGCGGCAAATCCGTCAAGTCATCACCAATATAGGCAACCCTGTCCGGCGAAAGACCCAGTTGCTCAAGAAGTTTTTCGAGCGCCGGCAGTTTATCGTAACAATCCTGGACACAATAGTCTATCTCAAGCTGCTCGGCCCGATATTTTGTCGGCTCCGACTCCCTGCCACTCAGAAAGGCGACCTTTAGCCCGGCCCTTTGCCACATTCGAATCCCGTGACCATCGAGCGAATTGAAAAACTTGCTTTCACTGCCGTCGGCATTAACTACAATCGTACCGTCCGTCAAAACACCGTCAACATCCAGAGCCAGCATTTGTATGTCCGCAAGATTTGCCATAGTAATACCAAAATCGATTCTCGATTCTCGATACTAGATTCTCGTTTTATGGCCACCATCCACTGACTTAATGAAATTGGATATCATCTTACCAAGGTGGTCGTACTCTTCGCAAAAATACCCGTACTTTTCTGTATCACTCAGTGATTTAGT
>JAUVYQ010000033.1 GCA_030603035.1 Phycisphaerae bacterium
TCTGGTATGATCTGGAGCAGAGCCGGCTCATCAGCAACATTGGCTTTGCGGGTTACCTGGGTGAATAAAAGGTGGGACAAGTTATGGTCGCAACAACCATTAGCAGCCTGAAAAATCCACCTACAAACTTGACGGGCACCCTGCCGTACCGCGTGTCCACAATTCGCTTGACATTTTCGCGACTGGATTTCTTGTCATCGCATATCGCAACAAATTGCACATCCTGCTCCGGCAGCATCCAGCGCAGGTCATGCGAGCCGCGGTTACCGATGCCCATTCCGCCTAAGATAATCCGCTCACTGGGCGCGACCTTTCCGCCGCGACCCAACGCCGTCGCTGGAATGATGTACGGTGCCGCGAGCCCACCCATCGCCGTAGCGGCACCTCGGATGAACTGACGCCGGCTCAAGTGTTTTTCTTTTACTCGCTTCATAAGTCGCCTCCTTCTGATGAAATTATAGTCTCAAAACGCAAAGACAGATGAATCGAGGCCAAAAAGCCTCGAACTGCATAACTATGCTTCGAGAATCTTGTGCCGGAATTATATCCGATCTGCAGACCGACAGCAAGCCATTTAAGCATAATTTTGGGTAAAACAAGCCAGAGACAAGAAATTAACTGTCCCAAAAATTGTAGGAGAGTTTCTTGCAAACAACCCTCCAGAGGACTTAGTTTTCAGACCACATTTCGCAAATCGCATACCCCATCAATGCCACAGATAAACTAAGATACCCAAACTGACCGATTCGATGGCATCAATAGTCGTAATTCTTTTATTTACAAGTACATATAGCTTTGCCACAGGTAGTAGTTTGTCATTCCTCCGCTGCGCTCGAGGACAAGTCTGAGCACAACGTATAACCCTGTCATTCTGAGCGCAACGCATAACCCTGTCATTCTGAGCGCAACGCATAACCCTGTCATTCTGAGCGCAACGAAGTGAAGCGAAGAATCCGGCCCACGATGAAATACCACTTTCTGCTGTTAAGCCCGGATGCTTCGCCCTCGCTGCTTCGATTTGCTTGCCCCTCTGCTTCTTGCCTGGTGACACGGGCTTCCAGTCCCGCCGTAAGGCGTCCTGTGGAGTGCCAACACGGCCAGGATGGCCGTGCCACTTATTATACCCGGAACAAGAATTTTGTCTTAATAGCTTGCCCCGTTAGATAATTCAAAAAAAATAATATCTAACGGGGCTTGCATAACCGGGGCAAATTTAGTAAAACATATGGTGTGGCCTTGACAGCATAATCGAACAAAGTTGATATGGGAAACTTTGGTAAATATTATTTCTATTTCTAATGTTTTTTTGAGGCCTGAATATCGGTTAAATGGTTAAATAATCACCAATTACAAGTTAGCAATCACCAATTATATTGGTACGTGAGGAGGCAAAATGTCCACCAGAAAAGACCTAATCAAAGATGAAAAACGATTACACAGTCGCCGCGATTTCCTCAAGCAAATTGGCTTTGGCGCAAGCACACTGTCCCTCTCGCAGTTGATACCATCTCGTGCTATGGCCGGTGAAAAGCGGAAAGACTCAGCCGCCGGCGCCCTGTACAATGAAAAGTATCGGCCGCAATTTCATTTTACTCCGCGAAAGAACTGGACAAACGACCCGAACGGCTTAGTTTATTACAAGGGCGAATACCACCTGTTCTTTCAGCACAATCCCACCGGCATCAATTGGGGCAATATGACCTGGGCACACGCCGTCAGCACCGACCTGATTCACTGGAAGCAGCTGCCCAACGCCATTGAGCCGGACGAGCTCGGCACGATATTTTCCGGCTCCGCAGTGGTCGATTGGAAAAACACATCCGGCTTCCAAACCGGCACCGAAAACGTCCTCGTCGCCTTTTATACATCAGCAGGTTCACACGCCCCAAAGAAAGTGCCATTCACCCAGAGCATCGCATACAGCAACGACCGCGGCAGAACCTGGGTCAAATACAAAAACAACCCTGTCATCGGACACATCAGGGCTGATAACCGCGACCCCAAGGTCATCTGGCACGAGCCTACGAAAACCTGGATTATGGCTCTCTATCTTGATAGGGACAATTTCACCCTGTTCTCTTCGAAAGACCTAAAAAAGTGGACCCATTTGCAGGATATTAAACTGCTCGGAAGCAGCGAATGTCCCGATTTCTTCCCCCTGGCCGTCGATGGGGACCCCGCCAATACCCGCTGGGTCTTTTGGGGCGGAAATGGCAGATACCTGCTCGGAACCTTCGATGGCCGAAAATTCACACAGCAGGCCGGCCGCTTTGAATCCAGAGTCGGAAACTTCTACGCCTCACAGACCTACAGTGACATCCCCGAATCCGATGGCCGAAGAATTCAAATCGCCTGGATGGCCGGCGGCAAATTCCCCGGCATGCCTTTTAATCAGCAGATGTCGATTCCCTGCGAACTGACGCTGCGCACGTTCCCCGAAGGGATTCGGTTATGCCGAGTCCCCGTAAGGGAAATCGAAACGCTCCGCGGCGTTCACTGGGACTTGAAAAACACTACTATGAAACCCGGTGAAAAGCTACTGTCCGCAATATCCGCCGAGCTGTTTGAAATCCAGACCGAAATCCAACTCGCAAGCGCCTCCGAGATTGTCTTCAATCTTCGCGGCAACCCGCTAATCTACAATGTCAAAGACAGAACCCTTCTCTGCAAAGGCAAAAAAGTAAAGCTGACCCCCATCGATGGTGTAATCAAGCTGCATATTCTGGTTGACCGCACATCCATCGAAATCTTCCCCAATTATGGCCAGGTAACAATGCACCTCTGCTTCCCGCTCGATACGAACAATACCTCTGTCAATATATCTGCTCGCGGCGGCCAGGCAAACATTCAAAGCTTAAAACTCTGGAAATTGAAATCCATCTGGCCCCGTTAGAAGTCCTGACCGCAACTCCGGGACTCCGTGAATCCGAGTTACTTCTAACGGGGCTGGCCCAGAACATAAACACATAACCGGCCAGGAAATAGCGATTTCGTCCTCTTAGGTTCCTTGCCCTTTTGGAATTGGTAACTGGTAACTAATTGACCATCTAACCATTTAACGGTCTGACCAATTACCAATTACCAATTACCAGTTACCAATCTCTGCGGAGGCAATTTTTGAGTTTTGAATGTTGACTTTTTGCCGGCAGTGCGGGAGAATGCGATTTTTCGTTTGTCCCCTGCTTTGGGTTCCACCGCAAGGTGTCCTGCGGACCGCAAGGCGGGGTCCCTCGCAGGGGCAAGCTTGTCCCCGTGAAAACGGGGATTTGAAACCCCCAATATTTAAGGAGGCAAAAATGTTTAACGGTATTTTTCATATCCCGGAGCCGGCCAATGAGCCGGGTTTGCAATATGCACCGGGCAGTCCGGAACGTACGGAGTTGGGAGCTAAGCTCAAAGAGATGCTCGGCGAACAGGCAGAGGTGCCGATGATAATCGGCGGAAAAGAAGTGCGCAACGGCAAACTTGCGGATATCCGCTGTCCGCACGACCATAAGCGCCTGTTAGGCAGGTATCATCAGGCCGACGCAAAGCTGGTTACGCAAGCGGTTGATGCGGCGGAAAAGACCAAGCGCCTGTGGGGTGAAATGCCCTGGGAATCGAGGGCGGTAGTATTGCTGAAGGCGGCGGAGCTTCTGGCAGGTAAATACCGCCAGACCCTCAATGCGGCCACGATGCTGAACATGAGCAAGACACCGCACCAGGCGGAGATAGACGCTGCGTGCGAGCTGATAGATTTCTGGCGTTTCAACCCGCATTTTATGGAAGAGGTATATGGTGACCAGCCGATGTCCACGCCCGGCGTGTTAAACTATATGGAGCATAGGCCGCTGGACGGGTTTGTTCTGGCCTTGACGCCTTTTAACTTTACCTCAATCGCGGGCAATCTTCCCACGGCACCGGCCCTGATGGGCAACACGGTGGTGTGGAAGCCGGCATCGGCGGCGGTGCTGCCTGCGTATTTTATTATGAAGGTCCTGGAAGAAGCGGGCATGCCGCCGGGAGTTATTAATATGGTGCTTGGACCCGGACCGATTGTCGGCCCGCCGGCGCTGAATGACGTCAGACTCGGCGGGATTCACTTTACAGGCAGCACCTATGTGTTTTCGACGATCTGGCTGGCCATTGGTTCAGACATTCGCAAGTACGTCTCATATCCTCGAATAGTAGGTGAGACCGGCGGAAAGAATTTCATATTCGTCCACGCCAGCGCCGATATTGACGCCCTCGTGGCGGCGCTGGTGCGAGGGTCGTTCGAATATCAGGGCCAGAAATGCTCGGCGGCTTCCCGAGCGTACATTCCCGATTCGCTCTGGCCTCAGGTCAAAGAGCATCTACTGGATGAGATCGGCGATATGAAGATGGGCGACGTAACCGATTTCAGGAACTTCATGGGCGCGGTTATCGACGAAGGGGCCTTCAAAAGCATCAAGGGCTATATTGAATACGCCAGGACTTCGGCCGACCTGGAAGTTGTCATTGGCGGCGGATGTGATGACACTACGGGGTACTTCATCGAGCCGACCGTCGTGGTAAGTAAAGACCCGAAGTCTAAGTTGATGGTTGAAGAGATATTCGGCCCGGTTTTGACCATATACGTGTACCCGGAAGCGGAATATGACCAGACGCTGGAGTTGTGCGACCAGACCTCGCCCTATGCGCTGACCGGTGCGATATTCGCCCTGGAGCGTGGTGCAGTCGTAAAGGCGATGAACACGCTGCGTCACGCTGCCGGCAATTTTTACGTCAACGACAAACCGACGGGTGCGGTCGTGGCGCAACAGCCGTTCGGCGGCACGCGGGCGTCGGGCACAAACGACAAGGCCGGTAGCTGGCTCAACCTGGAGCGGTGGGTCTCGCCGCGTGCGATAAAGGAGACGTTTTTGCCGCCGAGGAACTTCCGTTATCCGTATATGAAAGAAGAATAGCCCCCCCGCCTTCGTTGCCGAAGGCAACAGGGGGATGATTTAGTTCGATGGGTAGTCGAGGCCCTTGATGCCCCGGACTGTCAGGTTAGGGTTTGGAAACCCATCTCGGGCGGGGCGAATCTGCTCTGCCTGAAGATAGCGGACCTGCCCGTCAGCAAAGAGGTAGTTTCGGCGGCCCTGCCGGCACCACCAGCCGCCGTCTTTATCTATGCGTGAGTGATTGCTGAACCATTCGCCGATAAGAATCTTTCCGGACGGATGGGCCACATTAAAGTCCTTTTGCGCCACAGACTCTTGGACAAAGTCTATGTGCCACTGTTCCTTATGATCCTGAGTGATGGTCACTGTGTTGATATGCTGGGGACTGTAATAGAAGGTCATCGAATAAGCGTAACTGGTGGACTCATATTTGTTTTTCTCGGTGGGGTCTGCGGGGCAAAACAGGACCGAGGGGTTATTTACATTAATATTGCCGCCGAGATGAGGTTCGACAAAAGCTCGCCAGCCGCGTCCCATCCACAGCCAGTAGCCGCCAGGCAGGGGGTCCTGAGCACAGGGATAGGTCTCGTCATTTCCATTCAGGTACAGGTTCACAGCCAGATTGATTTGCTTGAGGTTGTGGGCACACTTGAGGCGTATTGCCATAGACCTGGCCCTTATAAGCGATGGCGTAAGTATGGCAAGCAGAAGGGCGATGATTGCTATGACAACGAGCAGCTCAACAAGGGTAAAGCCGAACTCGATTCTCGATTCCCGATTCTCGATTCTCGTCGAGCTCGATTCTCGCCGAACTCGATTCTCGATTCCCGATTCTCGTCGAGTATCAAGTATCCAATCGGATGTTTTGGGTCTAATCATCAAGCGAGAAAGTCTACTCGACGGTAACGCTTTTTGCAAGGTTTCGAGGTTTGTCAACATCGTGCCCGCGGAGCACAGCGGCGTGATAGGCCAGCAGTTGCAGCGGCACAACAGTCAGCATCGGCTGCAAAAGCTCCGGCGCATCAGGGATGCTGATTAAATGGTCGGTCCGTCCAAGGGCGGACTTGATGTTCTCGTCGCCCTCGGTTGCAACAACGATAATTTTGCCACCGCGTGCCTTGACTTCGGTGATATTGCCCATAATTTTATCATACTGCGGCCCGGCTGTGGCAATGAAAACCGCAGGCATATCCTTAACAATTAAAGCAATCGGGCCGTGCTTCATCTCCGCAGCCGGGAGACCCTCAGCGTGAATATAGCTTATTTCCTTTAGCTTCAAAGCCCCTTCGAGGGCGACCGGATAATTAAATCCTCTGCCTAAGAAAAGCCAGTTGTTCTTGTCAATGTTTGCCGATGCAATGTCTTTGATATGGTCGGATTGTTCCAGTATTCGGCTTATCTTGTCCGGTATCCGGGAAAGCTCATTGATGCACCTTACCGCCTCGTCGCTGCTGATATGCCTTCTCCTTGCTAATTCAATCGCCAGCATTGTCAACACCGCCACCTGTGCCGTAAACGCTTTAGTGCTGGCGACGCCTATTTCCGGCCCGACGTGCAAATATATCCCTGCGTCGGTGGTTCTGGCGATGGAAGAGCCAACAACGTTGACAATACCAAGCACCGTTGCTCCTCGTTCCTTGGCTTGTTCTACCGCTGCAAGCGTATCGGCCGTTTCTCCCGATTGGCTTATCGATACAACAACGGTGCCGTCCTCGATGATTGGATTGCGATATCGAAATTCGCTGGCGTATTCGGTCTCTGTCGGGATGCGTGCTAACTGCTCAAACAAGAATTCGCCGACGAGGCCGGCATGGAATGCAGTACCGCAGGCGGTCAGGATGAGCCGTTTGGTGCGGGTTAATTCACGTAAGTATGAAGCTATGCCGCCAAGTTTAATCCTGTTGTTCTGGCGGTCAATGCGACCGCCCATACAGGTGCTCAATGCCTTGGGCTGCTCAAAAATCTCTTTAAGCATATGATGCGCAAAATCGCCCAGCTCGATTTGTTCCAGCGAAAATTCAATTTGCATCAGGTCTTTGGTAACAGTAACATTGTCAATCGTCTTGGTATGAAACCCCTCCGGGCTGACCGTAACCATCTCGTTGTCGGCAAGGTATATTGCCTGAGTTGTATGCTCTACAATTGCAGCGGCATCCGAGGCCAGGATATATTCGTTATCGCCGACGCCTAAAATCAAGGGGCTGCCCTTTTTTGCACCGATAAGCATATCGGGAAAATCCGAGCAGACAATCGCCAGCCCGTAAGTGCCGTGCAGCTCCTGGAGGGCTCGCTGAACCGCCTGTTCAAATTTGTTCTGACCGATGCTCGATGCTCGATGCTCGATACTCGATACTCGATTGCCCTCGTTGTCTTTGGCATAGAAATAGCCGATTAGGTTTGCTATCACTTCAGTGTCGGTTTCGCTCGCAAACTCGGTCCCTTCATTTTGCAGCCAGGTCTTTAGTGTGCCGTAGTTTTCGATAATGCCGTTATGAACGACGGCGATTTTGCCGGTATGGTCCAGGTGTGGATGTGCATTAACGGCGTTCGGCTCCCCGTGAGTAGCCCAGCGTGTATGGCCGATGCCGAATGTCTCAGCGCTGTTTGGCTCATCCAAAATCTCTTCCAGGGCGCTGATTCTGCCGCTGGTTTTTTTGATTCTTATCGAACCGCCGCCTAATAGCGCCACACCGGCCGAATCGTAACCACGATACTCCAGCCGCTTTAATCCCTCTATGAGAATTGGCTGTGCAACTTTTTTACCCAGATAAGCCACTATGCCGCACATTCATATCTTCCTTAATTACCGAAAGCTTAGTAAAGTAAATCGGCAGGAAATACCGCCGTCATAATATAAAACACAGTGCCGGAAGAAAAACACGTTTCAATAAATCTCGGCTAAAGTTTGTTCATTATAGAAAAATCCAGCCCATTCAACAAATCGATTCTACTTAATTGGCCTATCAGATATTCTAATTTGGGGGATCAGCTTTTATGTAATCTAACCTATTTAATCGATGCGTAGGGACGAAGTCCCATCTATAGTTGGAGGTTGAAAAAAGCGACGGCTACTCCGGCCTGATTTTGTGTAAAATCGGGTCAGATAGTAAATTAAACAATTTTGAAAGGAGTAGCCAGCAAACCTCCAACTACGATTGGGACAACGTCCTGCGAAATCGAAGTCGAAGATCCGGCATCTGTTTGACGGAATCCGGCTTTAGACGGAGCAGGAATCCATATTTAGCCCCGCAATTTATTGCAGGGTTGTTTAGCCGTCGCCGGCACGGCGACGCAATCCGTTCTCTTCCCTCCTCCCTCGTCTGTCTTCCCTCGTTTGTCTTCCGTCGTCCGTCTTCCCTCGTCCTGGGTGGCACCCTCAAACTTGTTTGGGGGTGTTGAAAAACGGCGTACTTCAATTGCCGCTGCTGGCTTTGATTTTTGCCATCTCTTTCTCGGTGAATTTGCTATTTGCAATCGGGCCGGGTTCCCAGCACTGTTCAAGTTTGCCGGGTCTGGGCTTTGTTACCGGTATAACAAAGACCTCCTCGCCTCTGGCGTCCTTTTCGATTCGGCCGCCGGCACGCTTGACCGCCTGTCGGACGAGTTTTTCGCATACCTTAATCAGCATCGGGAAATTATAGGGCGTGTGGCTGAATTTTCCCTCCGGGTTCAGGGCTGATGTGAAGCGGTCGGGCAGTTTTGAGAAGCCGAGCGTCGTGAACAGCACACCGCCGGAGTTCGACGGATTGCAGTCGGAATCCTGGCCGCAACGGGTCGAGATTACGATCGTCCGGTCCGGGTCGCCGTCGCCGTAAAGAAGTCCCATAACAATGTAGGCGGCGTTGATTTTGGCGTCGATGTTCCAGTTGGGGTTCCACCTTTTTTTGGTGGGGGGATTTTTCCTGTTGCAGGAGAATCGTCGGTAGTCGGGGTTGTTGCAGTACTTTTCTTCGACGAGTCGCCAGGTCTTTTCCCAGTCCTTGGGGTTTTGCCGATGCCATTTCAGCACGTCGGCGATGCATTCGTGAAACTGGCTTCCCTTGGGAACGCAGCGGAGTCCGGAGCGTATGATTTTCCGCATGTCGTTCTCGAAAAAGGCTTCGGCGTACATGCCGCCGACGAACTGCCCGCCGTAGAGGCCGTCGCCGTAGTTCATAAGTCGGCCGAACTTTTCTCCGAGTTCAATGACGACGTTTGGAAGACCCGGGGCAATCAGGCCTGAGTAGTCGGCCTCGATCTGGTAATCGATGTCGTCGGCGTGGGAGTTGAACCGGGGGTGGCCGCTGTCGGGCGGGGCGATACCCCGGCGGAGGTTTTTCCGGCCGGCATTGTTGGCATGCCAGAGGTTGTAGCCGCTGTTTGCAAAGTCGATGCCGGCCTGGCGAATGGGAACGTCCATCCCGTACAACTCCAGCGTCCGCAGGAAGGTCATCTCCACGTAAATGTCGTCTTGACGGAACTGGTTTATCATTTCCGGGTGCCACTTGGGCATCTTTTCCTCGGGGATGATGCTCCCTATCCATTTGAATTCAGTAGGCCCGCCCCAGCCAACACCGGCCATTTGTCCGACCCAGCCGGCCTTCATCTTGTCCACATAATCCTTGACGGCTATGCGGCGAAATTGCGGGGCAGCTCTCTGACAGCCGGCGGCAAATACCAAACCAAAACTCACAGCAGCTACCATCAGAATTGTCAGCAAATCTTTAGCCATTTTACACCTCCATTTTCTTTTCTAAAATCCTCCGGAAAACATTACGCTTTTTCGGCAAAACACGAGCGACTGACCCGGTTGGCAGGGTGTTTTTGCGTATCGCATATATCATATTGGGTATATCGAATAAAGTAAAAAGTAAAAATTCCGGAGCGGCCCCGTCGGGGCGCTGGGTTTGAAATTGGGTTTGATTGGGTTTGTTTTCCCCAAGCGTCCAATTGGATTTATTTTCATAATCCACTGTATGAAAAGACTTTACGTTCATTTGAGCATCCAGCAAATTGGCTTTGTTTTGGCTTTGTTTTTTCATAGCCCTTATCCGCATTTTTCTTCATAATCCTTTGTAACTACACACTTTGCATCAATTTTACCCTCTGGCAAATTGGGTTTGTTTGGGTTTGAATTGGGTTTGTTTTTTCGGACTGCGAAATCATCTTTTTTTCTGTAATCCTTTGTTATAAGTGAGTTTACATTCATTTGGGCTTTTCGGAAATCGGCTTTGATTGGGTTTGTTTTGGGTTTGTTTTGGGTTTGTTTTTCATTGTCCGAAGGGGTGTAAAATTTCCGTAAATCTTTTTTATATAAAGGGTTAGGTTTATTTTGGCCCTTATCAAAATTGGGTTTGTTTTGCATAAAAAGAGCTGATTTGTAGAGCGTTCTCGACAGATGTAGAGGGTCGAAACTGGCGAAATCCGAAATCCTAATATCGAAATCCGAAACAATATCAAAATCTAAATGACCCAAATTCAAAACCTTGTTTTTGCGTACTTTTGCCTTTTCACTTTTGAACTTTGAACTTTTTTGGCGTGTATCTGCTGATACGAAGACGTGCGGTTCTCCGCTATATCCGGCGCCTACTGGCGGTTTATGTTTGCCTGCTGGCAAACATACGGGTATTTTAACAGAAATTCAAACAAAAGTCAAGAAAAAAATTAGCTCGATGCTGGATGCTCGATGCTCGATTCTCGATACTCGATGCTGGATGCTCGTTAGTGAGGAGTGAGCTAAAGTGAACTAAAGTGCCTACCAGCCGTGCCAGAGCCACGGCTCGGCAAGGAAGTGAGCTAAAGTTGGATTCTTCCGCTTTCGCTGAAGCTTCGGAGGACAAGCAGGGCAGGCTAAGGAAGCTTATCTCGTGGCTGAGGTCTTTCGACTCCGCTGCACTTCGCTCAGGATGACAAACGGACGATTCGACGAAGTATTGCGCCCCTTGGTGTTTCCGTATTTGGTTAGATAAAATAGCGTAAAAGACCGTAAAAGTCAAAGGAAAAAAGGAAGAAAAATAGCGTTTAGCGTTTAGCGTATAGCGTAGACAGATGGATGATAACGAAGGGCCGTGAGCATTACGTTTATGGCCCTTTTTCTTTTCCCCTCAAACCAGATTTTGGCGGTTGGCCGGCAACCCCAAAATCTGTCCCGACCGAAGTGGAGGGACCCAATTGCAAATTGCCAATCCTGAGCGAAGCCGAAAGGTGGTTAAAATTGCAATTTTAGGGCTAAATCAGCCGATACTATATTTTAAGTTGTGGGTTTGCAATGCTTCCCAAAACGGGTATAATAGTGGTTGATTGAAAATTAAGATGATTGAGGATAAGCCATTATGTTTGGATACGGAATGCGATTTATAATAGTATCGGCTGTAATATCACTGCTGTCCACTTCATTGATATTCTCGGAGGAGACCTGGCGGCTCGAACAAGGGCGGGATTTCAAGGTCGTATCCCCCAAAGGCAAGGATAAATATCTCCTGACAATCGCTCAAATAAAAAAATTGGTCTCTACGGGCCAAACCGAGAAAGCGGGCAAGGCATTTGATAAACTTAAAAAAGACTTTCCCGAAATTGCCGGACCCGATTTAGATGCCTTTATCGAAGGCGAGATGCTGTTTTGCAAAGGAAAATTCACAAAGGCGGTCAGGGCTTATGATAAGTTTCTGAAAGAATATCCCGAAAGCGAGCTTTATGAGGCGGCCCTGGACAGGGAGTTTGCGATAGCCACGGCTTTTTTGGCCGGCCAGAGAATACCCGTCCTCGGCATCTTCAAAATGAAAGGGTACACTTCGGGCGTTAAAACTATGGAAAGGATTAGCGACCGTGTCGGAGATGCGCCAATTGCGAAAAAAGCCGCTGTAGCAGTGGCGGAAAGTTACGAAAAAAGAAAAAAGTTCAACGAGGCATATCATAAATGGTCGCACATTTTCTCGCGATGGCCCACAGGCACAATGGGAAGGGACGCACTGCTGAGTATGGCTCGATGCAAGCACGCTGCATATAGAGGACCGAGCTATGATGCCTCAAATCTAATTAGCGCAAAGAGCTATTACGAGAATTTCAGATTGCGGCATCCTGAAAATGCCGCAGAAATTGATGTTGATGCGAGACTTAAACAAATAAATGAGCAGCTGGCCTACAAGCAATTTAGTATCGGCCGGTATTATCAAAAAACCGGTAATGAACAGTCGGCTAATTTATATTACCGAATGGTCCTGGATAATTGGCCGGACAGTACCGCTGCAAAAATGGCAAAGACAGCGTTTGATGCTGAAAAATCAAGCGACAAAAAGGAAAAAAATGGGAAAAGAATACCATAAAGAAAATCGAGAAGTTATTTTTGTAATTTCTTTCGGTTTGATTATTGCTCTCTGTCCGGGTTTTTCCGGATGTGGCCGGATGAGCGGCTATTCAAACAAATCGCTGTTTCCTCAAGATGTTGCAAGCGTTTACGTCGAAATGTTTGACAACAAAAGCTTCTGGCGGGGAGTGGAGTACGAGCTGACCGATGCCATCGCAAAACGTATCGAGGCGGATACGCCCTATAAGATAATCTCCAGCAGAGACCGCGCTGACACGGTAATAAGCGGACAAATTGTCGGGGTGAGTGAATTAGTGCTTACCAGCGAGCGAGAAACCGGCAGGGCACTGGAAAAAGAGGTGCGGCTGCAGGCCGTCGTTAATTGGAAAAATCTAAAGACGGGAGAGTTGTTGATAGACAGCCGGTCGGTCGCTGCCTCAGCCGGCTTTTCGGAGTGGCAAAATCAGGGCTTCAACTATGCTTCAGCACTCGCCGCAAACAATCTGGCACGAAAAATCGTAGAATTAATGGAAAAAGAATGGTAGAAGCGTGAAGTGTATCTCGTGAAGCGTGAAGCGAGATGAGAGATGCTAAATTATGAGTAACGGTCAAAACAGAAAGCCGACTCAACCGCGTCCCGGCCCACAAGGCCGGGGAGGCAAAAAGCCGCCGCTGCCGGGCTATAAGCGGGGGCCGTTTACCTACCTTATAATTGGACTTGTGCTGTTGACCGGCTGGATGATGCTCCAGCAATTGCGAGGTAGTGATAATATCAGTTGGGATGACTTCGAAAGAGCTCTTAAAAATGATGAAATCGACACCAGCAAAGAGCCAATCAAGATTGGTGAGACCGAGATTACAGGCGACTTTAATCAGAAAGGAAAAGACAACCATGAAGGTAGAAAAACGTTCACCGTAGATTACAGGCCGGATGTCGCAGGTGAAAGACTGATGGAATTACTCAAGGACAGCCAGGTGAAGTGGAAATTTGCCAAGCAGCGCATCTGGCTTATTATGCTGATACAGTGGGTCTTGCCCTTGCTTATATTGGTGGGAATCTTCTACTTTCTCTTTGCGAGGAATCTTCGCAGCGGAGCTGGCGGGATGCTGATGTCGTTTGGTCGAAGCAAGCATCGCTTACAGGACAAAGACCGGGTCAAGGTAACATTTGAAGACGTCGCTGGCGTCGAGGAAGCAAAGGAGGAAGTGGCTGAGATAATCGAATTTTTGAAAAACCCGAAAAAATTTCAACGCCTTGGCGGCCGTATTCCTCGCGGTGTTTTACTTGTAGGCCCGCCCGGCTGTGGGAAGACGTTGCTTGCGAAAGCCATAGCCGGCCAGGCCGATGTCCCGTTCTTCAGTATATCAGGCAGCGATTTCGTAGAGATGTTTGTTGGGGTCGGGGCATCTCGCGTGCGCGACCTCTTCAAGCAGGCCAAAGACAATTCGCCCTGCATCATATTCCTTGATGAGGTTGACGCTATCGGGCGAAAACGCGGAGCCGGTTATATGGGCGGCGGGCACGACGAACGCGAACAAACACTAAATGCGATTTTAGTTGAAATGGACGGCTTTGATACGAATGACCAGGTGATAGTGATTGCGGCGACAAATCGGGGTGATATTTTAGACAACGCGTTGACCAGGCCGGGAAGATTCGACAGGCAAATTTTTGTGCCCCTGCCGGATTTGAAGGGCCGAATTGATATATTGAAGGTCCACGCAAAGAAAATAAAATTAGCGTCTGATGCTGACCTGCAAAGACTGGCGCGCGGCACACCTATGTTTACCGGTGCCGACCTGGCAGCTATTATCAATGAGGCGGCGCTGGCTGCGACTATGGCCGATAAAGACTCCGTCGAGACGGCTGATTTGGAAGAGGCACGGGACAAGGTGCGATGGGGAAGGGCCAAAAAAAGCAGGGTCATCGATGAGTATGACAAAAAAATTACCGCTTATCATGAGTCCGGGCATGCATTCATCCAATCTGTGCTGAAAGAGGCCGACCCTCTGCATAAAGTCAGCATCATCCCTCGCGGGCCTTACGGAGGGGCGACCTTTGCACTGCCGGAAAAGGACCGTTTGCATTATACAAAGAGATATTGTATGGCACTTTTGCAGGTGTGTTTCGGTGGGCGAATCGCAGAAGAGATATTTTGCGATGATATATCCAGCGGCGCACAATCGGATATTCAACAGGCCACCAATATTGCAAAGCAAATGATTTTGACCTGGGGTATGAGTGATGAGCTTGGGATGATTAATTACGGGCCGGATGCGGGGCTTAAGGATATGATGTATGTGATGCCGGGCGAGAAGGAATATTCGGAAAAAACAGCCGAAGCAATCGATAAGGAAATAAAAAGAATTACCAACGAGGCATATAAAAAAGCGAAGGAATTGATAGAGTCAAACAAAGATAAGCTCGAACGAATAGCAAAGGCACTGCTGAAGTACGAAACTCTCGATGCCGATGACGTCGAAGTGATTCTACAGGGCGGTGAGCTGGACAAGCCTACAGTTTCCGATTTGTTAGCTGCCGAGCAAGCCAGAGACGAGCAGCCAAATCTCGAGCAAGAAGAACAGCAAGGGCCGTCGCAAAGTTAACATTATCTTTATTCCAATTACCTCTGAATTGTCTTATGCGGAAAAAATCTACTGTGATATCGAAGGATACGCTTCTTATAGGCGTACTCTGGCCGGTTTTGATTCTTGCTGTCAACTGCTTTTGTGATGCGGACGCAAATGGGGCAGCTTCTACAGCGTCCGTCGAGCTGGCAAGATACCAAAAGGAATTTTCCTCTGCGCATCTTGAACCCGCTCAAATGGGTGACAAGTTTGGTATAGCGGTCATATTCGAGGGGACTGATGACCTTCACTATTATGCAAAGCCAGAAACTGTCCCTGTCGCCGGGTTTGAACTGAAGGTTGAAGCTAAATCCGATGATTTTGGTTTTGGCGAAGCTATCTTCCCGAAATGGGAGCTCTTCACAGACTCCGTAGGCAACAAAGTCGAGGTCTACGCCGGTCATTTCACCGTCTTTGTGCCAATCAAAACAGCCAAAGTTCCAACTAAGTCTGCCGGTCGTGTTGAGGTCAAAATTTCCGGCCAGGCTTGTACAGCTATGCTTTGCCTGCCGCCGTTCGAGAAAACACTGCCGGTAACAATTGATTATAGTCAGGCTGATTCCTGGAAAGAAATTAGTTTCAAAACTGCTCCCGATGAAGACGAGATAATTAAAGGCCTAAGTTACTCGGTTTGGTTTGCTCTTGGCTTGGCGCTTCTGGCGGGCCTGTCTCTGAATATTATGCCTTGTGTCTGGCCGGTGCTGCCTATTATCGTGATGCGCATCGTTGAGCAGGCAAAGGCAGGCAGGAGGCAATCCATTGTAATGGGTCTTGCCTTTTGTCTTGGGATATTGCTGTTCTTCGCCTGCCTTGCGGGGGCCAATATTATTTTGCAGCTCTTCTACGGAACGATGCTCCAGTGGGGAGACCAATTTCGCAATCCGGTCTTTGTTGCGGTGATGGCGCTTTTGCTGGTCATCCTGGCACTATTTATGTTCGGCGTCTTCACGATTACGGTTCCGTCATCAATTGCAGGCAAGTCCGGCTCCGGCAAGGGTTATCCCGGAGCTGTTGGAATGGGTTTTCTGGCGGCTGTATTGAGTACACCCTGCAGCTTTGCAATTCTGGCGGCGGCCTTTGCCTGGGCACAGGGACAGTCTTTGCCTTTGGGCACTTTTGCAATAATGGTAATCGGAATTGGCATGGCGGTGCCTTACGCAATACTAACTTCGATGCCAGGCTTGTTGAATCGCTTGCCTAAGGCGGGACGGTGGATGGAGTTATTTAAGCAGGGGATTGGATTTGTCCTGCTGATTATCGCAGTGAAAATGATTGCGGCGCTGCCGCAAGTGCGCAGAATGAGCGTGTTGTATTTTGCGGTAGTGCTCGGTTTTTGCGTTTGGATGTGGGACGGCTGGGTAACATACAATACTAAACTATTGCGAAAGTGGCTCATAAGAATTATTGCCGTGGTTTTAGCAGTTACGGCAGGATGGACCTTTTTGCCCGCACCAGCCGGGGAGTTCATTGACTGGCAAAAGTACGATGATAACGCAATAGAAACCGCCAGGGCCGAGCAAAGACCTGTCTTAATCAAATTTACCGCCGATTGGTGCTGGAACTGCGAAGTGGTGGACAAAATAGTGTACCGCCGCAAAGACATCGCCAAACTAATCGAGCAAAAAGGTGTTCTCGCAATTAAGGCCGACACCACGGTTGCAGATTATCCGGCGACCCTTGCTTTGAAAAACAAGTATGATGAACCCGGTGTTCCGGTAACAATATTGCATATACCCGACCGGCAAGAGCCGGTGAGATTCCATAAGATATTTTTTGCCAAAAAACTAAAAAAGCTTTTAGAAAAACTTCTAAATACAGAAGACAGAGGACGGAGAGCACAGAGCCCCGAACGTGAGTGAGGGGTAAAAGTGAAATAGTGCAGCTATGGCAAAAAAAACAACGGCAAAAAAAACAAAAGTTGACCCCGTTAGAAATTTGCGAACGGGGAATAGGCAAAAAAAAGGGAAGACTTCTAACGGGGTTGACAAAGCCGAAGCGGCTGAAAGGGTCAAAGAAATTTGGCCGATATTGAACAAAATATATCCGGAGGCTAAAACCGCGCTCCGCTTCAAAAATCCGCTGGAACTTCTCATTGCAACGATTCTCTCGGCGCAATGCACCGACGTGCGGGTCAATATGGTTACTAAAGATTTGTTCAGGAAATATAAATCGCCTGCGGACTGGGCAAAAGCTGATATAAAACAGATTGAGTCGGACATAAAAACCACCGGCTTTTATCACAATAAAGCAATCAGTATCAATCGCGCCTGTGCAGGCATAATTGAGCAGTTCGGCGGAAAAGTCCCTGATACAATGGAGGAGCTTCTGCAGCTTCCCGGCGTCGGCAGAAAAACGGCAAACGTTGTGTTGGGCAACGCTTTCGGCAAACCGGCGATAGCCTGCGACACGCACGTTATTCGGCTGTCCCGCCGCCTGCGCCTTTCCGAAAACACCGATGCGGTAAAGTTGGAATTTGATTTAGCCGAAATAGTACCAGAGAGTAACTGGACGACGTTTAGTCATTTGTTGATTTTTCATGGTCGAAAGTATTGCCGCGCCCGCAAGCCTGACTGTGAAAATTGTCCGATTTCAAAATATTGTCCTGCTGCAAACAACCCGAATTTATGGTGAAACTCGTATCTGGTGAAGCGTCAATGGTTAGCCGAGATACGAGATACGAAATACGAAATACGAGGTACGAGATATGATGGATATGACTGAAAGTCCGGTCCAGGACCTGTGGCGGATATTCAGGGTAATGGCTGAGTTCACCGAAGGATTTGAGGAGCTTGCTTCCATAGGCCCTGCCGTATCGTTTTTCGGCTCATCCCGCGCAAAACCGGGCCAGCCGTACTATAAGCTTGCCGAGAGGACCGCCTCGGAAATAGTAAAAGCCGGATTTGCAGTAATAACCGGCGGCGGAAGCGGAATTATGGAAGCAGCAAATAAAGGAGCTACAGAAGCAGGAGGTCAAAGCATCGGCCTTAATATCGAACTGCCGATGGAGCAGCTTCCAAACGACTACCAGAACCTGTCCCTGCATTTTCGATATTTTTTCGTCCGCAAGGTGATGTTCCTTAAATATGCCCACGGCTTTATCGTCTTCCCCGGCGGCTACGGGACTATGGATGAGTTCTTCGAATCGCTGGTATTGATTCAAACGTTAAAGCAGGCATCTTTCCCCGTAATTCTCATGGGCAGTAACTACTGGGAAGGATTAACCGAGTGGATGAAGCAAAAGATGCTTGAAGAACACAAGTATATCGCCCCGGATGATATGAATGTCTTCACGGTAGTGGATGACCCGAGTGCCGCAGCCGAGATTATAGTGGACTTCAGAGAAGCACAGGGCCGGGTCGGAATAGAACTGCCCGCAGGAATGAAAAAAAGTTAATCGCTGTCAATCAAACTGTCATTTCGAGCGAAAAAAAGCCTGCCTTGAACGCAGTCGAAGGATCGAGAAATCTATTCAAACAGCTCCTCAATTTTATGCCATAGGTATTATTGAGGGGTATTTATATTTAATCCCATATTTCCCATTAGCTATTCAACGATAATCCTTGCCGTTAAGACTGCGAACGACCGATACCAGCCATGCTTCAAGCTGGATTCTCATTGACTTCAACCTGCTGGCATTTCGGGTAACCAGGTCCTTTTGCTCGGCGGGGTCTCTTGAAAGATTGTACAGCTCCAGTTTGATCTCTGCCGTCTTCGACTCGATACGGTGAAGTTTCCAAGGCCAATCAAGCCAGGCGGCGTGACCGGGGAAAGTGTCTTCCGGATATTGCTTGTTGATTTCCCCTGCGTCCAGGCGTAAGCGAAAGGTCTCGCTGCTTTCCTTACCTGCCCTCTGCGCCTCAAGCAGTTCGGACATCCACTTATGGCTCGGCGTACTAATACCACGAATAGGATAATCCCAGAAACCAATCGGTTTCGCTCGAGTCTTCATCTTGCAGTCGATCAGCCCAGCGAGACTAATTCCATCCAACGGCGGCTGGTTCTCCATCCGCACACCTGCTATCTCAAGAAGAGTCGGATAGATGTCCGATGTGTTGCAGGGTACCTCGGTTGCCCGGTGTTTCGGAATTCGGGCAGGCCACTCAAGAATCGCGGGAACACGAAGACCGCCTTCATAAACTTTGCCCTTGTTCCCGCGCCCGCCGGTCGTTCCGACACCGGGAAGGCCACCATTATCACTGCAATACCAGAGAATGCTATTCTTATCAATTCCGAGAGTTTTCAGTTCTTTACGAAGCTTGCCGAATGCGCGGTCCATACCGGTAATCTCACCGAAGAAGTGCTGTCGCTTCTTCTCCTGGTCTGCATAGACTGCGCGGTCTTCTTCTATCGCCTGGTGCGGCCCATGCGGAGAACCAAACCACACCACAGCCAGGAATGGCCGCGGCCCACCGGCGTGCCTGCCGATGAACTCAAGGGCAGCATCAACAGTAACCATAGAGCTTTCGCCTTTGGTCTGAACGGCAACACCCTCACGGCTGAGAATAGGGTCATTATCAAAAAAGTTCGGAGCCGAAAGCCATTCATCGAAACCGCTCGCTCCGGGATTGACAGGGCTGCCCGTGCGAACCGAACCAAGATGCCACTTTCCAAAATGGCCTGTAACATATCCCGCCGTCTTGAGCGCCTCGGCGATTGTGATTTCTTGCGGTCGAAGCGTATAGCCCCACTTGAAACATCCGAAACGGTTGGGATGTCGGCCGGTCATTACACTACCACGAGTAGGCGAACAAACCGGCGCCGCCGCGTAGAAGCGGTCGAAACGCAATGCACTGGCCGCCATGGCATCGAAGTTCGGCGTCTTGAGAACCGGATGACCGTTATACGCCATATCACCCCAGCCCTGGTCATCCGCCATACATAGCACAATATTAGGTTTTTTGGAAAATCCGGAACCTGATTCCGAGGCACATCCCACCGCTCCAAGACATACACCAGCACCGACCACCTTCAAAAACTCTCGTCGTCTCATTTGCATTTAGTTTCTCCTTTCTTCTTATTGAGAAGCCTTCTGTAAAATACGTAAATCTATATTAAATAACGATTTATAATCATTATTTTCTTGCAATCTCCTCCATTTTGGTTATTGTGTAAGTACCGTTACGGAAAACATTTACAACCAAAACAAAGGAGGTTTTATCATG
>JAUVYQ010000303.1 GCA_030603035.1 Phycisphaerae bacterium
TCCCTGCGGTGGTGGTTATTAACGAACGCACCGGCACCATTGTGGTAGGAGAAAACGTCGGCATATCGACAGTGGCGATTTCCCAGGGCAGCCTGGTTATAAAAATCAAGGAAACCGCAACCGTTTCCCAACCGACCGCACCTTTCTCCGATGCAGGCACAACGGAAGTTGTTCCGGAAACAATAATAGGGGTCGAAGAGAAAGAAGGGTATCTGATTCCTGTCTCCAGAGCAGTTACTATCTCAGAACTGGCCAAAACCCTCAATGCCATAGGAGCGACACCGAGAGACCTTATAGCGATATTCAATGCCTTGAAAAAGGCCGGTGCCCTTCAAGCCAAGCTGGTGATAATGTAAGAGGGTCCCTGCAATAAGTCGCAATGGGAACTTAGGAGTAATTTTATGGATAGCACCAAATTGATATTAACCGGAGCCGTCCCACCGCCGAGTCTGCTGGAGGATTTAAGCGGGACCTTGTTTTCCAAGAAAATCGCAAAATGGGAACCCGGTAAAATCGACGGTGTTTCAGAAGAGGGGAAAAAACAAGTAGCCAAAGATTTTGAGTCGGTTTTAATCGGTAAATTGCTGGATGAAATGAAAAATACTATCGGGGACTGGGGGTTTGACAAAGATGAGACTTCCAAGCAAGTTCAAGGAATATTTTGGCTATACCTGGCCCGTGATATTGCAAACAACGGCGGCTTTGGGATGTGGAAGGATATATACCAATTTTTGACCAATCCAGACCAGGCAAACACAACGACAGAGACACTGGATAGGAATATATGAAAGCAACGGAACTTGAAATAGAAGACCGAAACCGTTTTGCAGAGAAACTGCAAAATGCGGACCCGGGTAAAGTCGATGAGCTGCTGATTATTCTCGACAAAGACGCTCAACATATACAGGAGAGTTTGTCGCGATTGAACGAGCTGCGCGGCCTGGTCATCAAGCGAGACGATGCAGCTTTGGGCAAACTGCTCGGGAGTATCCAGTCTGAATCGAACAGTTACAGAAGCCAGGAATTGAAACGCCAGTCGATACGAAAAGGATTGGCGACTGCTCTGGGCTGTAACCTCGAGCAAATGACCCTGTCCAGACTCGAAGAGGTGTTGCCGGAGGAGAAAAAAGCTCAGGTAACCGAGAGGAAGGACAAATTGCGATTATTGGCCGGGGAGCTTAAGAAAGAATATTTAAGCACAGCAATGCTTTTGTCAGATTGTGCCAAATTCAACAGCTTGCTCTTGAAGAGTATCTTCGACCTTGGGAAGACAGGGATGGTTTACTACAATTCCAATGGGGCTGCCAAACGACAAACTGACGCAGCTTTTGTAAATTTGGAGTTTTGAAGGGACCTGCAAAATACTGCAAATGGTAACCCTGAAGAACTGTGAGCTAAACGGAGTTAGGAAATGGCGAATTACGACATAGCTATTAGCGGCCTTGAGGCAGCCCAGAGGGCCCTTGACGTAATCGGCAATAATCTTGCCAATGCAGCTACTGAGGGCTACCACCGTCAGAGAATAGAGCTGACTCCTGCATACTCGTCCCAAATCGGCCCGGTTTTATTGGGGGGGGGCGTCGACATCGCCGGCATTACCAGGATGATTGACACCCTTTTGGAGCAGGGGATTCTCCGGGAGCAGTCGTTATTAGAGCATGTTTCGCAGGAATTTATCACAATGCGCACCGTCGAAAATGCGTTCGGAGAGCTTACAACCGGCAACAGCTTGAG
>JAUVYQ010000091.1 GCA_030603035.1 Phycisphaerae bacterium
CGTCAAGGATGGCGACGGCTGAGACTTCCGGCAAATCCAGACCTTCTCGCAGCAGGTTTATTCCCACCAGAACATCGAATTCACCGCTGCGTAAATCGTGGAGTATCTCAATTCTTTCGAGGGTGTTGATTTCGCTGTGCAAGTAACGGCATCTAAAACCCTTCTTTGCAATGTACCCTGCCAGCTCTTCCGCCAGCCGTTTTGTCAAGGTTGTAACAAGCATTCGCTCTCTAACTTTGACTCGTTTTTCGATTTCACCGATTAGATGCGGAATCTGATTGCCGGCCGGATGTATGAAGATTTCAGGGTCCACCAGTCCGGTCGGCCTGATGATTTGCTCGACAACCTCATTATGACATTTTTCCAGCTCGAACGGCCCGGGCGTAGCAGAGACGAAGATGACGTTGGCCCAGTTTTCCTGAAACTCTTCGAAACGCAGAGGCCTGTTATCCAGTGCGCTTGGCAATCTGAAGCCGTGTTCGACCAGGACCTCTTTTCTGCTTCTGTCGCCGGCCCACATCGCCCGCAGTTGTGGAATGGCAACGTGGGATTCATCGATAAATAAAAGAAAGTCTTTCGGGAAATAGTCAATCAGCGTATAAGGTCTGGCTCCGGGCGGCAGGCCCGAGAGGTGCCTGGCATAATTCTCAATCCCGCTGCAATAGCCGACCTCCTGCATCATTTCAATATCGTACATCGTTCGGGCCTGCAGTCGCTGGGCCTCCAATAGTTTGCCTTGCTGACGTAGTTCCTGCAGGCGCTGTTTTAATTCGGCCTTTATGTTTTCTACGGCGGAGCCGATTCTCTCGCTGGGCATAATGTAGTGCTCGGCTGGATATATAAAAACTTGTTCTTCAACAGCCAGGATTTCTGCGGATATGGGATTTATGTAGCTTATCTTTTCTATTTGGTCGCCGAAGAATTCAATGCGAATTGCAAAAGATTCGTAAGAGGGATACAGCTCAACCACATCGCCACGGACTCTAAATGTCCCCCTCTGGAAGTCGAAGTCGTTTCTGGTGTACTGGATATCGGCCAATCTGCCGAGCAAATCATTTCTCTCTAAAAGCTCGCCGGTTCGGGCAGCTACTACAGAAGCTTTATAATCTTCCGGCGAGCCGAGCCCGAAAATACAGGAGACGGATGCGACAATAATCACATCATCTCTCGTTGAGAGACTGGTAGTAGTGGAAAGGCGGAGCCGGTCAAGGTCAGCGTTCTTCGAGGCGTCTTTTTCTATGTATATATCTCGCTGTGGAATGTAGGCTTCGGGCTGGTAATAATCGTAATAGCTGACAAAATATTCGACGGCGTTTTCCGGGAACAGCTCCTTGAATTCCTCATATAGCTGAGCGGCTAATGTCTTGTTGTGGGATATAACAAGGGTCGGTCGGTCGGATTGAGCAATGACGTTTGCCATTGTGAATGTTTTTCCGCTGCCGGTAACGCCCATCAGGGTCTGGAGTTGCCTGTTTGCGCGCAGGCCTTCTACGAGCCGGTTTATGGCTTCAGGCTGGTCGCCGGCGGGGTTAAAGTCTTTATTGAGTTTGAATTTTGCCATCTTTAACCACGGATTTCACAGGCTATACTGATACCTGCTTTCGCAGGCACACGTTTATGTTTTTTGCTTTTATTTAATCTGTGTCAATCTGTAGTTTATTTTACGCTCGAATAAGGCAAAACTCAAGAAAAAGAGCTGTACATAAAAACGGTGTATGGGTTTGATATACAGGATTTTTTGCAAATATGTTTTTTGTGTTGAACCGCCGTATTCGGGTTGGTAAAATACAGTTAAGTAATTTGTGAAGTGTGACTGATGAAAATGCTCGAAAGCGCAAAACTGGTAGAGAGGGAGCGAAATTCGATACTTGAAGCCTCCCGGACTCTTAAGTCGGATTTGCCTGTAACGCGGGTGATATTGTTCGGCTCTAAAGCTCGTGGTACAGGTGAGCCTGATTCAGACATTGACCTTCTTGTACTGACATCCTGTCCGGTCACGACCGAGTTGCGGGCAGCTATCTCCGCCCGATTAGCCGGCGTCAATCTTCGAAATGATGTTGCGCTGGCATCAGTTGTAGTATCCGAACAGGACTGGTCAAGTGGACTAATTCGCCATATGCTGATTCACGGGGAAGTTGAAAGAGACGGATGTGAAATATGAATGAAAGTGTTGCTCAGAAAAAGCTGATTGGGCTGTGGCTGGAAAAAGCTGGCGAGGCGCTGGCCTCGGCTGAGCTTGAACTAAACGCAGGCCACACGAACTTTGCTGTGAACCGTTTATATTATGCCTGTTTCTATGCAGTGACAGCGCTGCTGTTACAGGACGGTAAACAGTTTGCCCGGCATTCAGCGGTCAAATCCGAGTTTGGCCGAACTTATATCAAGCCCGGTCGCCTTGATGTAAAGTGGAACAAGTTTTACCAAAAATTATTTGATGACAGACAGGAGGGGGATTATATTCCTACAGCTACTTTTGAGGCGTCAGATGTTTCAACATCTCTTCAGCAGGCTCGCGAATTTATAGATTTAATTCGCGGCATTATTGATGCCGGGTAATTTCACAAAAGATTATCTATCACGCAAGCAATCCTTTTCGAGATGGATGTAAGCATAGCATGCACGCCGGGAGAATGGTGGTGTTGTAAAAAAATGCTTTTTGCGGCTTTGGTATTTTTTGCTGTTAAAGGAGGGCGCATGGTAGAGAGGTGAGCGTACCACTACCGGTGTCTTCATCTGACCCTGTTCGGATATACGACGGCGGCGATGAGTGCAGGGCCGTATCGCCTCCAGAGGCGCTCCGAATTGAGCCTATCGGCGAAGCGGGGTAGTTCGAGGGTTATGGTAGGAGTTCTTAGAGTAACTCCTGCGTATGACCTTAGCGAGCCGGGCTTTGCACCCAGCTTTATCAGAGGCAAATTACAATATTCGGACATTCGGATGGCCAGAGCCAGAGCGGGGCCGTCGTAGTCGACGCAGGCCAGCGGCTGGTGAATGCTGACAATACGGTCAGGGGCGTATTGCCGGATGAGCTGTTCAATGACGCGGGCCTCCGGCTCGGAAAGTGCGGTGCGTCCGAACCGTTTGCTGTTAAGACGGTTGGCTGTTGAGAAGTTGCGGTTCAGGTCCACGCCACGGGCGTTAAAGCGAGTATTGTGAGCGACGCCGTCCGGATTCGCTACCGGCAAAAGCACGACCTTGCGTCCCTGCAGAAGGTGTGGGTACTGTTGGAGATACTGTGCCAGTCGGCGGACAAGTGGTATTCCGGCTGGCTCACTGCCATGTATGGCCGCCAGGATGAAAGTTACGTCGCGGCCTTGGCCGAGCACGAGGCATTCAATCGGGCGGTTCTCGATGGATGTACCGACAATATGGCGATGTACAAGGGACACAGTTACTGCCGCGGGCGGCGGGACGTCAACTATCACAGGGTAGTCCACGGGCTGGTAGCAGCCGGCAAAGGCCAGAACAGTAAACAGGGCACAAGCCATTGGGATAATAGGCCGTTTCCTGTTCATCCCGTTAGAAATCTCCCTTTTTGTAGAATGTTCCGCGCCCATAGGATTTCTAACGGCGTTTAGCATATTAGTGTTCGTTTTAGAATTTCTAACGGGATTCATATCAGATGTCCTTTCAGGTGGTTCGTTTTTTTCAGCAAGATACGAATACAGCGGGATTATAAACTATTGTTGCTGCGATTAAAGGCAAAAAAGGACGCAGACGGCCTCATAGCAGAGCGACAGCGAGAGAGGTGACAAAGAGCGTTTCTGAAATCTTGACATAGCTGTCTGAAACTGGGACAATCCATTCACGTTTTGAACGCACCGTCGCTGGCTGCAACGGCATCGCTTGCCATCGGTGATTATGTAAACCAAATAGCTGCGGAATACTTTAAGCTGGGAAAGACCAGAGACTAAAGAGCCAAGACTAAAGACTAATTTATATTTTGGTTTGATGGGAGCGATGGTTAAAGGTATACTAATTAAAAACAAACATTATGAAAGGGAAAATTATGAAAAAGAAAAAAGTTTGGGTTTTGGCTGCAGTGGCAGTTCTAACTATTTCTAGCACGGGTTGGAATGGGTTACTGGGATTCACTCCAGAAGACCAGCAACAGCGTAGAGAAACTTGGGGAAGGTCATTAGTTGGTTTGCAAGCTGTAGAAGTACAAGTGATAGGCCTTCGACACGACGTATTTGCGCCCGAAGGTTTAACTAATACGCGGATTGAAAGAGAAATTGAGTTGATGCTCCAGCAAGCGGGTATTAAAACTGTTTCAAAGCCCCGAAAGAACGTGCCAATGCTCTTAGTTCAAGTGTCAGTCGTAATGAGTAGTGATGACTGGATGCCTTTTTCTGAAAGTCCAGCTTGTCATTTGGGCACGGTGGATTTTAGCCTTTTCGAAATGGTATCTCCCCATAGAAACCCGCAGATAAATTGTCTGGCCATCACTTGGCAGGAGACAAGGCCTTTCCTTCTGGGAGGTCGAGAACTTGCGAAATATTGGCGGCGTGAATTGCAGAGACTCTCCCCACAAGAATTGCGAGAATTGGGAATGTCCGCGCGCGAGATCAAGCAACTTTTGAGTCAAAGTGAAAGATTTGGTACCAGTGATATCAGAAAAGACATACGACGTGTCGCAAATGGATTTATTAACGACTATCTTGCAGCCAATCCAAAGGAGCAACCGGCCACAAAGGATTAGATACAGGGGTGCCAACTAAATGTTGTTGGCAAGGAATACGTGGGTCGCCCTAGTTTCGTGATTAAGATAAAATGTATGTGGGGGAATCTCCACGAGGTTAGAACTACTAAAGAATTGTTGAGGAATTGCCGTGCAAGGACCACTATATATAAAATCAGCGGGAGAAAGATATCCAGAATATTTTGAAATTACGGATACGGTTATAAGTCAGCTGGATCTGTGGGTTCACAGGGGCGGGATGAAAAGGGCGACAACAGCGTTGTCTTTTGTAAAAATTGCTACCATTATAAGGGCCTTTAATATCTACAAATCGCTCAACCTACTATTGAAGACAAATCATTGGGAGGACGCAGTCACAATCGCCCGGTCTTTGTTTGAGTTGCTTTTACACATAGAGGAGGTCGTGAGAGACGAGAAGGACGCGGAAAAAAAGGCTAAGAAATACCTCAGATTTAGCAAATTGCAAGAGTACTTGCATCTTGCAAGTGAGATCAACTATGAGATCGAGACAGGCCGGTGCTCGAAAAAGCGAGATTTGTTGCTTAAAGAGTTAAACAAGGCGAGTGAATTTCTTTTTCAAGAATTTCGTAATGAACATACGTGGTCTGGCTGGGACAATACATGGTGTGGCAAAAGCGTTTACAAATTGGCAGTGGCGTCAAAAAATCCAATGCGGATTCATCATTATAAGATTATTTATCCTTATTTCTCGGACTTGTCTCACAGTAGTCCATATTCTACAATGACGACCATGACTAACGGGAAGCTGGGAGATACAGATGACGCAATTGTCGAGAGACGTGAGGATATGGAAAGAAAGAATTTGACAACTGTGTTAATGCTTTCAACTGTTTGGCTTATGGAGGTTTTGTTCCTCGCGCAGTCCGAAATACCCTCGTATGATATTAGGTGGAATTTAAAAGTACTCCGTCGAGTGTACAAGACATTCGGAGTTAAACCACCTGAAGATATTAGTAAAGTTAATATTTAAATTGGACTGAGTATCGTTAAATGAGTAAATACCGAACAGATAGCTTGTTCGCATCGGAAGAATGCGAGGAGGCTGTTTGCCACCATATTATTCGGGTGGTGTTTGAGTCAGCGGCGGATATGGAATTCGACTACCTTGTGCCGGATGAACTCTGGCCGGTCAAAGTGGGACAGAGGGTAGAGGTTCCGTTCGGCAGAAAAAATAAACTTGAAAAGGGCTTTTGCGTAGAAGCCGATGTTCCTTTCGAAAAGTCTTTTACCGCCGGCGGTAGGGGACGTAAGCTAAAAAAAATCGTCGAGGTAATAGATAAGGAGCCATTGTTGGATGCCAAGCTGATGAAGTTGGCACGGTGGATTAGCAGTTACTATGTTTGTCCGCTTGGTCAAGTTTTAGCGGCAATGGTGCCGGGTGCGGTGAAAAAAGGGGCAGGGGTTAAGACACAAAGATATGTTTATCTTTCAGCCAGCTTCACTGATATTGAAGAAAGTGTCAAGCAATTAAGGGGTAAGAAGCAAAAGCAAATTGTCACCGTCCTACAGGGACGAAAGGCCTTTAGCTCAAAAGATGCGATAGAGCTGCAGAGTTTACTGGCTGATGTCGGCTGCACGGACGTCCCTATAAAAAATTTAGCTGAAAAAGGGATTATTAAAATAGCCCAGAAAACAATCTTGAAATCTTTACCGGCTATTCCAAAGGGGATGTCACTAAAAGCAGAGAAGGTGGTACTCAACGAGGACCAGCGAAAGGCATTAGCTCATATAAAAGCCGAGATAGATTCGGGGAGATTTAGCGTTACGCTTTTATATGGCGTTACCGATAGCGGCAAAACCGAGCTTTATATAAGAGCCGTCGAGGTGGTTTTGCAAAAAGGCAAAAGTGCCATCGTGCTGCTTCCTGAAATCGCTCTTACGGCCCAGACGGTTCAGCGCTTCAGTTCAAGATTTGAAAAGATAGCTGTGATGCATTCGGGATTGACCGCTGCTCAGCGAAATGTGCAGTGGCAAAAAATAAAGTCTGGTGATGCTGACGTGGTTATCGGCGCTCGCTCGGCGGTCTTTGCCCCGTTAGCTAAACCCGGGCTTATCGTTGTTGACGAAGAGCACGAGCCGAGCTACAAGCAGGATACCACGCCGCGGTATAACGGCAGAGACGTGGCGATAAAACGAGCGCAATTGTGCAATGCGCATTGTATTTTAGGCAGCGCTACGCCGTCGTTAGAGACATTGTTTAACTGCCGCAGAAAAAAACACTTTAGCGTAGTGCATCTGCCAAAAAGGGTGATGGACTTGTCCTTTCCTGAAATGAAACTGGTCGATTTGCGAGAGGGATATTTTACGCAGAATGGTGTTAATTTGATTTCTGAGCCGTTGGCTGAGCGTCTGAAAGAGACCATTGCAAAAAACGAGCAGGTGATTTTGCTTTTGAACAGACGCGGTTACAGTAATTTCGTATTCTGCCCATCCTGCAGGCATACCCTGCACTGTCGCAACTGCGATGTAACACTAACCTTTCACAAATCAAAGACCGCGGGCTGCGACCGGATGCGAACGGTTACAGGAAAACATATAAATTATGGTTATGCGATATGTCATTATTGTTTAGCACAGACACTTGTTCCTGAAAAATGTCCGTTGTGCGGTAAAGGTATGGCTATGATTGGGCTTGGCTCGCAGCGGCTTGAAGAGGAGCTGGCTAAAAAATTCCCGCAAGCGCGTACATCGAGGATTGACAGCGATTCTATGGCAAGCAGAGACTATTACCGCCTTCTGAAAGACTTTAGCGAGGGTCGCATCGATATATTGGCCGGAACGCAGATGCTGGCCAAGGGCCTGCATTTTCCAAACGTAACGTTGGTCGGCGTTATTAGTGCTGATACTTGCCTTTATCTGCCGGATTTCAGGGCAAACGAGCGCACCTTTCAATTGATTTCTCACGTGGCTGGTCGGGCGGGACGCTCTGTGAAAAAGGGTACGGTTTTTGTTCAAACGTTTCTACCGAACCAGCCGGCCATACAGTTTGCCCTCAGCGGAGACTTTGACGGCTTTGTCAAAGAGGAATTAAAGCATCGCAAGGCCTGCAATTTGCCGCCGTTCTGGCGACTGGCGGCTATCGTTATGAGGGACAGGAATTTTGATAAGCTTGATGCTGCCTGCAAGATGATGCGTGAAAGAATCGACTATATTGTCGAGCGTGATAATCTAACAGCGGTCGTTCGCGGGCCTATGCCGGCGGTGATAAGTCGAATACAGCGTTTTCACAGGATGCAAATAATTATTCAGGCCCCGGAAGCTGCAACTGTGCAACAATTATTTAGCAGTCTGCGAGTCCGGCTATGCCGGATTCGGCCGACGGTCAAGGTTGCTATAGATATAGACCCTGTCAATTTATTGTAGCTTGCAATTCTTGAGCTGATGTGCTACACTCAAGTTTCTGATTTATCGGGGAGTAGCTCAGTTTGGCCAGAGCGTCCCTTAGGGAAGGTCGCTGGTTCAAATTTCGCTTCATTTGTGTTGGATTTGGTTTTAGAGCGTTAAACAAACTATGAATGAAGACCGGCAATCATTAAGATGGTGCGGAGATTATTAGGCTTCAGGAAGAAGAACCGATGGATTTTTTTAAAAAGATGCTTGTGGCAAAAGAGGTTAAAAAGTATTGGCCGCCTTAAACATCGCAGAATCTCAATTCGGCGACTGCATATTTCTGTTTGACATGGTCAAGCAAAGGGCAGAGCGAATAATATTGAACGACCAAAAACGCGTAATTCATGCCATTAGGCTTTTGAAAGTTACGCCGATGAATGCAGCACTTGTAAACATCATGGAAGCTGCTTATGCTTGTTTGCTCTCAGGAGACCGTCACATTCGTAGAGGTGCGTTGCTTGATTCAGGCGAGGAAATCTTGAAAATCTCCCAAATCGCTACTGAGCGGCTTGTGGCAGATGGCTACCTCAGCCATGATGAAGCTGAAAAATACAGAGCTGATGTCTTAGAGACAATCGCGGGGTCGGGCTAGACTGAGCGAAGTCAAAGGACGAGCAAAAACAATAAATAACTCAAACTGGCCGATTTAGGCTGTGAATTTTGTTTAACTGCTTGGATTGTAGGAAATGAAGTCGGTTTCAATAAACTTTAGTGAGTTTAAAGGGGCAAACTTGTGTATTACGTCTACATACTTCAAAGTCTACAGAAAGGCAAACTCTACATAGGGCACACCGACAATCTGATTCGTAGGGTCGAAGAGCATAATACCGGCCGGGGTGGAAAATACACTCGACAGAATGGTCCGTGGATGTTGGTTTACAGCGAGTCTCATCCGGATCGGGCTTCTGCAGCAAAGCGGGAACGGTACCTCAAGAGCGCGCGAGGGTCCCAGGAAAAGAAGAAGTTTGCTGGTGCTTTAAAGTGAAATGCAGTCTGAAAGTAACAGTGAGTTTATGGAAATAAAAGTCGTTTGTAATTCGCGAGCTGCTATGGTATATTTTTGTTTATAGTTTTTTTCGGGGAGTAGCTCAGTTTGGCCAGAGCGCTGCGTTCGGGACGCAGAGGTCGCTGGTTCGAATCCAGTCTCCCCGAGTGATGTAACCGCCTTGTATTAGGCGATTACGCGGTCCAACTCGACAGCGGAGATTCGATTTACTCACCGGAGGCAGTCGGAATCTCACAACGTTATTAAAAGAACGCTGCTTGCCTGTTCTGATTTTGGCCTACAGTCCCCAAAACTGGTCAGTTTGAGTAAAAAAAGTATTGACTCGACAATCTTATATGTGTTAGAATGAATATGGCTGATTTGCAGAATTTTGCTTTTTAAGGTTCACAGGTTACAGGAACTTTAGAAAAGTAGAATATGCTCAGGCTTATAAAAAATTCGTTGCTCACCCCATTAGAAGTCAACGGCCTACTTCTAACGGGGCTGACCCTCATGTTAACCATATCTCTGGCCGGTTCTGTGTGGGCCGTCTGTCCGTTGGGCGATCTGAGCGGGGACTGCATAGTCAATTTGGAAGACCTGAAGCTTTTTGCTGAGCAGTGGCTCGGTGCCGACTGTTCAGGTCCCGGTTGCGCGAACCTAGACGGCATCAGCGGGATAAACGCGTTTGATTTCGCCCTGTTGGCCAAAAACTGGCTTCGCCGTGACAGCCCGGTGGTTATCAGCGAGTTTATGGCAATCAATGATACTGTTCTGGAAGATGAGGACGGGGACTTTTCCGACTGGATCGAACTGCATAATCGCTCGAACGCAGCGGTTAATCTTGAAGGCTGGTTCTTGACCGACGATGAGGATGAGCCGAGAAAATGGCGGCTTCCCGCCGTCAGCATCGAGCCGGGCGAGTATTTGATCATATTTGCCTCCGGAAAGGACCGCAACGATCCAAACTTGCACACGAACTTCAAACTGGACGGCCAGGGTGAGTACCTGGCGATTATGTATCCTGACGGCACGGCTGCCAGCCAATACGCTCCGGAGTTTTCCTGTCAAGGAGACGATGTATCTTACGGTTTGACTGTTCCGGCAGGCTGGCCGCAGCTCGTGCCCTGTTACTTTTTCGGCCCCACACCTGGTTACGCTAACCCGCATTTCTCACAACGTCTGATTTTGAGCGGTTTTTTCGTGGCAAAAGAAGACTGAACACTCATCATCTTTTTCCATACGTCGTTTTTGGGCTTTGGCCACTTTAGGATCGCAAAAAATTCAATGTTGTCCCAG
>JAUVYQ010000125.1 GCA_030603035.1 Phycisphaerae bacterium
CTGGGACAACATTGAATTTTTTGCGATCCTAAAGTGGCCAAAGCCCAAAAACGACGTATGGAAAAAGATGATGAGTGTTCAGTCTTCTTTTGCCACGAAAAAACCGCTCAAAATCAGACGTTGTGAGAAATGCGGGTTAGACCCATTTTACTGGGAGCCCTGTTTTTGAATTTTACACTGTGGCTTTACGCTTTTCACTTTACACTTTTAATTTTCTTCTCAACATCACCGCACCAAAGCCCCGCAGGAAAAGTGTGGCGGCCTTCGCCGCCTTTTTCCTTAATGTCACTTTGTGTCTTCGTGCTTTCGTGGCAAAAGTTGGGTCAGCTCTGAACGATTTCGATGGTTTCAGGGTGCAGTCTTTTCAGGCCGGGTAATTGGTTTCGGCCGAGTCGGGCGTCAATCAGGACGGAGCCATCCAAATAGTGCTCCTTAACGATTGCCCCGTACGCCCGCAGAAAGCTCTGCACTTTGCCGTCGGATTGACTACTGCTTACCCGCAGCAGAACAATAGCCCCCTTGTACTTTGCTAACACCGCCTCGGTCAGCCGCTCCAGGCCGAAGCCCGTCTTCGCCGATATACACACCGCATCGCGGAACAGCGTTTGCAGCATCTCAAGCTCCCCGATTTTTTTGACAATATCAACTTTGTTAAGCACGACTAAAATCGGCCTTTTAGCGCAGCCGAGCTCCTCCAGGACCTTATTGACGGAGTCAATCTGCTTCAGTGCATCCGGATTGGAGACATCGACGATATGCAGGAGCAAATCAGCGTTGACGGCCTCTTCCAGCGTTGCCTTGAACGACGCAATCAATTGATGAGGCAGACTTTTTAGAAACCCGATGGTGTCACTCAAAAGCACCTCCGCCCCGCCGCCCAGCGCCCATTTTCTTGTTCGCGTATCCAGCGTCGCAAAGAGCCGGTCCTCGACAAAGACATCGGCATCGGTAAGAGCATTCAAGAGTGTACTTTTGCCTGCGTTTGTGTATCCGATAAGGCAGATTTTGAACAGCCCGCTTCTACCGTCAATCTCGCGAATCCTGCGCCTGTCGATATCCACAAGTTTGCGTTTGAGCTCGGTGATTCGCTTGTTGACCAATCGCCGGTCGATTTCCAATTGCTGTTCGCCCGGCCCTCTCGTGCCGATGCCACCGACAACACCGGCAGCGGTTGCGCCCCCTGCACCGGCTACACTGTCCAGGTGCGACCACATCCTCGTCAAGCGAGGATATGTATATTCCAGTTGTGCCAGCTCCACCTGCAGTTTGGCCTGCTTTGTCTTCGCCCTTGTGGCAAATATGTCCAGAATCAGCTCACTGCGGTCCAGCACTTTGACTTTGACAATCTCTTCAAGCTCACGAATCTGGCGCGGCGACAGGTCGTTATCAAATATCACAACATCCGCTTTGAACCGCTTGACTCGTTCTCCGAGCTGGTCGGTTTTGCCTTTACCTATATAGGTGGTAGAATTTATTTTGCGGATTTTCTGCTGGAATCTATCGACGACGACCGCGCCGGCACTTTCGGCCAACGCTGTAAGCTCAACTAAATCGTCTCCGCCGTCCCGGGTGCGCAGGATAGCGCCCACTAAAACGGCACGCTCTTTTCTGACTCTCAGCGTCTGACGAAATTTCTCCAACTAAAAAATACCTCCAAAACCGCTTTTTTGCCACAAAGTCACGAAGATATATTCCCCACACGTAAGTGTGGGGTCTCTTTCTTTTTTCTCCTCCACACATTTACATGTGTGGTATCTTTCTTTCTTTGTGCCTTCGTGCCCTCGTGGCTAATTTTTTGCTTTTCTATTTTAGCATATTTGCCCATATTACTCAAGAATATCCTGATATTCGGCAAATTTACAAGTTTTTTAAACGAACACTCACGTTTTTTTCAGCTAAAGAGGCCTTTTTCACCAAAAACTGTCGGCAGAGATTTTTTTGACTTGAAAAATATAAAATCTACATTATGCTAATTGGCCTCAAGCTTTTTGACGAACTAAAAATATAATGTCATTTTTCCCATTGCTTTTAATTTGCAAGTAGTGAAAGGGTCTTTTTTTATGTTAAGAGTCAAATCGCGTACGGGCGAATCAGTTCAGCAAATGATGAGACGCTTTAAGAAGCTGTGCGAAAAAGAGGGCTTGATTAGAGATATGAAGCGCAATGCCTATTACGAAAAACCTTCAGTAAAAAATCGCCGGCGTATGCGCAAAGCCCAGCGAAGCGCAAGCTACTAATACAATTCTTTCTGCAAATCAGTTTTACTCACCTTTAATCCGAGCAAGCAAATTATAAACAGTGAGCTTGTTTGGCTTTTGTTCTCACGCAGGCCAAAAAACACATTGCCATAGCCAGGCCGGCGGATTCATCAGACCACCTGCGCTTCGAGGTTGAAGAGCTGGCAGAAGTCGCGGAGCTGGTCTTTGTAGTCGCCGTAGAAGAATATCTGGTGGAAGCCGGGGAAGCTCAGGACCTCCTGGTCGCCGTCGAACTTGATTTTGACCGAGACCACACATCCTCCCGATGGAGGCACGTCCATATTCTCGACGACGGTTCCGGCGGAGATGAGCACGACGGATTTTTCATCGGCTTTTCCCGGCAAGACATCAACACTGGTGGCTCGCCGGCCTATCTCCCAGAGCGGTCTTGGGACGGCGTCACGGTTGCCGTGGTGATGCAGTAAGTCGAACGGCTCCGGCGGCTTGTCGAAACCGTTTAGCCGCGTCGCGCAGCAGCAATGGGCGCCGATGATGGTATCATCTGAGGTATCTGCGACGGGGTCCTGCTGGAAGCCGGGGCGGTCGAAGAGGTACTGGACCATTGTGTGTGCGGCGACGGCGCCGGAGTCGGCCTCGCAGGCGGCGGGGATACCGTCGTCGTTCATTCGCGACCAGGTTATGCACGGCAGGCTTATTTTTCTGTTCCACAGTGCACCAAGACAGTCCATCGTTATTGCATCGGCCTGCTCGTTTTCGAGAATCTTACCGGCCACATAGTAGCTCTTGACGCCGTTGATAACGTCCTGTTTGTTGCAGCCGGTTTGTTTTCGGGCGCGGCGGATGTAGTCGTCGGCCATTGCTATCATTTCTTTGGTTTCGGGTGTGCGGTTGTATTCATCGATGAAGGTCTTGGCTGGGACGTGCTGCAAGGTGATTCCCAAATCGGCCAGCGGCCTTTCATAGCGCTTATTGCCCCTGATGACGACGCAGCGGGTTCGGCGCATCTTTGCGGCGGCGGTTAGCATCTTCATTCCATAAGCGGGTTGGGAGAAATCGTTTGTAGCATAGACAACGCAGCCGGGCGTCTCGGCCAGGTGCACCGTGTTGGTGGTAAACGAAGTGCCCAAGGGGGAAAAGATAATCGAGGGAATATCGCTCTTGGCGACCTTTTGGGCGGTGGGCCAGGAGTGCTTCTGGCGGTCGAGCATGATGAGGAACAGGCCGTCGGCCTTGGCGGCCTCGGCAATCCACGCGTCTGCTTCGGCGAGGCTGTAGATTGGTTCGGGCCGCAGGTCGAGCTTGGCGCTGAGTTTCTTGGCGGTGGACGACATTTGCTCGGTGTACATTCTGCGCGCGGCCTTGCCGTCGTAAACCGCGCCGGGCCACCACATTCCGTAGTCTTCTTTTCGCCGGACAAACGCGGCTTTTACGGTGGGCACATACTTCGAGGCGGGTCCGCAGGCGCGGATGGCCTTTTGCGTGAGCATAGGACCTTTTGCCGGCGAGGCACAGCCGGCCAAAAGGGCCGGGGCCGCGAGCAGCCCGGCCGAGCCGCGAAGAAAATCGCGGCGTGTGCACTTGTAATGACCATCACACTGTAAAGGGCATCGTCCGGAACTCATAGCAACCTCCTGTAAAAAAATGTTTTAGCTAATTAGCCGTTACTGTGTTCTCTGTGGCTAATTATCTTTTTTATCTCTGTGCAACTCTGTGTTCTCTGTGGCTTTCTTTTTGTCTTTTTATCTTGCTTTACTTATTATGTTATACAAACTATGCAATGTCAAGCAAAATTTCAAAATTTTTTTTCTTTTTTTTTAGCCCGCGTTAACCAGCACAATCTGCGCCTGACCCTCACTTTTGAGTTTCTCGCTATGGTTTTTCCCTTTGCGTTTTAAGCTTTTCCCATTATACTATCCGCTATACGCTACCCGCTAAACGCTGATATTTGGAGCAGTGGCCGAGTGGTTTAAGGCGACGGTCTTGAAAACCGTTGTACCGAAAGGTACCGGGGGTTCGAATCCCTCCTGCTCCGTTTAGTTTCGTCGTGCGTGATGCGTATTGCGTGGGTGGCAGCCTCAAGCACAGCTTGGGGATGGCTCCGCTCGATTGTATAAAAATTTATTCCAGGTAGCTTAGGCCGAAGGCCGGAATCCCTCCTGCTCCGTTTTTTCGTATTGCGTAAGGCGTCGTGCGTACCGCACACTATGCTGGTGCGACGAGCAACGAACAACGAGCAACGAACAACGAGCAACGAGCAACGAACTTATGAGCAAAGTTGCAAAAGTCAAGTTTGTCGATTATCAGAGCAGTGTTACAAGAGCGCTGGATTTGATTGGTGCGGCAAGTGCGCTGCCTGCGAACGGCCTTGTCATTATCAAGCCCAATCTGACCAACGCTGACCGCCCGCCGGTAACGACCAACGTTGCTGCCGCCGAGGCCGTCTATAAATATTGCAAGGCACACTGCCGGGCCAAAATCGCAATAGGTGAGGGCTGCGGCAACGGGACAACGGAGGAGTCTTACCGGGCCAACGGATACAAAAAACTGGCTGAAAAATACGGCATACCCCTTTTCGACTTCAATAAGGAAAAAGCGGTCCTCGTGAGCAATCCCGATGCGCTGCAACTGAAAGAGTTTCATATACCCCGGATAGTCCGGGACGCTTTTATAATTTCTTTGCCGATTCTAAAGGAGCACAGCTTCACTAAAACCACGATTGCTATGAAGAATATGTTTGGCATTGCGCCTGCGCCGTTTTATCGCGGCGGCTCGTGGAACAAGTCGCAGTTACATTCGCCATCGACACATAAATCCGTTGTCGATGTTTGTTCTTATAAGAAGCCGGCGCTTTGTGTGGTTGACGCCGTGGTTGCATTGAGAGGGATGCATCTCGCCGGCAGGCATCAAAAAATCGGGCTTATCCTCGCCGGCTTCGACGCCGTAGCGGTGGACGCCATCGGCAGTGAGCTGTTAGGCCACAATCCGGGAGAGATAGAGTACCTCCGCCTTTCCAACGGCTTACTGGGCAGTATGGACGATATCGAGATTGTAGATGGATAATTTAGCCCGGCGTGCATTTTTTCTTGACATGCTCCGAATTATGCATATTATTGAAAGTCCTCATATTTGTTCAGGGCTGGCTTGTTGGTGTTTCCGTATCACTCGCTGGCCACGCATATTAAACTAAAACCTATGGAAAAAACTGAAATCAATCACACTGGGTATCGTAGATAATTGTTAAAGTGGCACTAATGGCAAAGAACAAGAAAAACACTTGGGTCTTATGGTCAGAAGATGAGGTCAAGCTGCTCAGGAAACTTTTCCCACGTGGAAGAGCAAGGAAAGTAGCTGACCAAACTGGACGGCCTTTGACAGCAGTGAGACAGAAGGCATACGGTATGGGGCTTAAAACAGAGAAATATCGTCCGTGGTCTGCCAGTGAGGTCGAACTGCTCAAGAAGCTTTACCCAAATGAGAACACACGGAGCATAGCCGGTAAGCTTGGACGGTCTTTGAGGGAGGTAATGAACAAAGCATATGATGCCGGCTTTAGAAAAAGAGGAAGGCCTACCCCCTGGTCAATACAGGAGGTAACCCTGCTCAAGAAACTGTATCCAGATAACACAGCGCCGGAAATAGCAAGCCAGATCGGGCGGTCTATGAAGGCGGTAAGAGGCAAAGCACACATATTGGGGCTTAGAAAAGTAGGCCCTTACCGTATTTGGTCGAAGAAAGAGTTGAACCTGCTGAAGAAACTATATGCCAGCAGGACGTCACAGGAAGTGGCCAAACAAATCGGCAGGTCAGTACAGGCGACAAGATTGAGAATATTCAAATCGGGCCTTAAGAAAATAAAGTACAAGACCAAGAGCTAAAACCGCTGCTGGCTACATTAGAATACAAAGCCCGTAAGTGCAAAGAATGTATCGAGTGGCGGTTGGCTGTGAGGAACTAATGAAGATGGTAAAAATGAAGCGATGCACTAAATGCAAAAAGCTAAAAGACGAAAGTGAGTTTAGCAAAGACCGCCGCCTCAAAGATGGGCTGAGGTGCTGGTGCAAAAAGTGCGAGTGTGAATACATCCATCAGTATTACAGGCGAAACAGCAAAAGTGTGAAAAAATACTACAGATATGAGGAGTGCCATCGGGTTGTTGGTGGTGTGAAAGAGAAGCGGTGTCGCAGATGCGGAAAGTGGAAGGCAGAGAGCGAGTTTTATAAAGAACACAGACATAAAGATGGCTTAGAGACGCGGTGCAAGAAATGTGTATGTGAAGCTGCACGCAAGTATCGTGAGCAGCGGACGGCTGTGAGAAACTAATTAAGACAGCCAATCGGTAAAATGGGGCGATAACGATACGGCGGTGCACTTATTTTTTGGCCTTCTTCTACCGTTTTTGTTACTGTGTAAAAACCCCTCTACCCACTGTCTTTCTACGCTCCCAGCAAATCTGGTAAAAAGCGGCACGCCGCGAACAGACAAATCCCAGCCAGTACGAACGCCAACGGCAGCAGTCGGAGGCACTTGTTCCGCTCGATGAACAACGTGACTATGGATAGAACCAGACCGATAGCAGCGAGGGGCAAGAACGAGCAAACTGACAAAACGTACACAACCATCAGGATCATCCCTATGAAATCAAAGTCGCCACCGGCAATGGGACTGATGGTAAACCACAAAGCGGCAGGAACGCACAAAAGCGCGCTCCCGAACGTGGCAATGCCTACAACAAGTGCGATGATTGACACAATTCTTCTCATTTCACTTCCCCAGAGTTTTCTCAGGCAATGTGGCCTTTCTTTTCTGCCAACCTAATTGGCATTCTTTTCAATATAACCGCATCCAGGTAAAGCCCCCGATGAAAAAAAGCTAAAACCAGTCGCGCACTTATTTTTTGGCCTTCTTCTACCGTTTTTGTACCTCACCGGTCATTGGGACAAATCGCACCGGCATAACGTTCTTCTTACTGATATTGCCCTTCTTGTCCTTTGTTATCACCACCAGATGCTGAAAGCCGAAGGAACCCTCCACAGGCAGAATCATTCGCCCCCCCGCCTTCAACTGCTCAAGCAGTGGCGGAGGTATACGACCGGCCGCAGCCGTGCCGATGATTGCGTCGTAGGGGGCTTTTTCCTTCCAGCCGAAATACCCGTCGCCGGCCCTGACAAATACGTTCGGATAACCCAGTTTCTTGAGTCGCTTTTCAGCGGATTTAGCTAATTCTTTAACAATCTCGATAGTATAGACCTCCCGTGCGATTTCGGCGCAGACCGCCGCCTGATAGCCCGAGCCGGTACCGATTTCCAGAACTTTATGCTCTGGCCGAAGTCTCAGGGCATCGGTCATAAAGCCCACGATGTACGGCTGGCTGATGGTCTGCCCCTCGCCGATCGACAGAGGACGGTCAGCATAGGCAGCCCACTGCCAGCCAGCCGGCACGAAGGCGTGCCGCGGCACAATCCGCATCGCCGCCAACACGTTCGGGTCTTTGACGTCCCGTGCCCGAATTTGCCTGGCAACCATCCTTTTTCGTTC